>JAPLKF010000020.1 GCA_026388215.1 Pseudomonadota bacterium
TCTACGGTGTTATCCCGCTCGATAGCATGGAAGAATTACGGGACAAAACAAAAGCCCTTGATGAGGGGATGGGTGAGATAGGTGCATCTTTAGAAAGGCCGTTCTTAACACTCCAGACAATTCCTTTCACAGGTCTTCCTTTTTTGAGGATAACAGACAAGGGGCTTGTGGATATTAAAAGTAAAAAACTGGTACCGTTGTTTTTAGCATAGAGCATAGAGGAAATTATGGTTTTTCCTATCCGCTATGTGCTAAAAGCTGATTTTATTTTCCTTTCCCTCCAGGAGCCTCTTTATATTGTCTCTGTGTTTTATGAATATCAAAACACCTATGATAAATGAAAGATAGATGTATGCCTGCGGTACCTTTAATATGTAGAGGGTAAGTGGCATAATCCCAGTACCGGCAAGGGAACCGAGGGAAACATAACGCCATTTGAGAAGAACGAGTATAAAGATGATGGCATTTATTAATATTGCGAGAGGGCTGATTGCAAGGTAAACACCGAGGGCCGTTGCAACGCCCTTGCCGCCTTTAAACTTTAAAAATACAGGGTAGAGATGACCGAGGAAAGAAGCAATCCCTATGGCTGTTATGAGCATTTTTGGTTCCTCGTAATACACTGCCAATATGGTTGGAACAAAACCTTTTGTGATATCACCTAAAAGTGTAATTATGCCTATAGTCTTCCCCGCCGCCCTCATCACATTGGTAGCCCCTATGTTTCCACTGCCAATTTTTCTTGGGTCCTTGCCTTTTAATTTTGAAAGGATTACGCCTATCGGTATTGAGCCAATAAGATATGAGATTGTTATATAGAGCACACTTGTGAACATTGTTTTAAGGATATTTTAAACAGGGTGTATTGTCAACGACTAACTTATACCTGTAAGGGTTCAAGGGGTCGAGGATTCAAGGATTCAAGCGTTTAACTCCGAACTTATAACTACAGACCTTTTTTTATTTTCCCTCGTCCGAGCGGGGCGGTCGTCCCCCGTGCTTTGAATATTTAAATTCTATTGACATTCAGTGCCCAAGCGAGTAAACTTCATACTTTCAGTAAAGGAATTGGAGGCACAAATGGCAAGGGTATGTGAGATATGTGGGAAGGGTAAGCAGATTGGCAATAATGTGAGTCACGCAAATAACAAGACAAAAAGGGAGTGGCTTCCTAATTTACAGAGTGTGCATGTAATCCAGAACGGTGTCAAAAAAAGAATAAAAGTTTGCACCAAATGTATCAAAAAGGGCAGCATTCAGAAAGCCCTCTCCTGTCGGGATAGGTCATTACCTGGGCACTGATGATGTTTACCTTATTTGAAGATATTATCGTGCTGATTTCAGAAAGGAGACCCTTTTTGTCTTCCCCGGACACCTTCAACCTTACTGGATATGTGAAATCTTTGTTCAATTCCCATGAGACCTTGACCTTCCTCTGTTCATCATAGGTGTGGACATTTGGACAATCTTCTACATGTATGGTTAACCCTCTCCCCCTTGTGATGAAGCCGAAAACTTTGTCCCCTGGTATTGGGTTGCAGCACTTGGCAAATCTGACAACCACTCCATCAATACCTTCTATCTTAATGGCGCTGTCTTTACCCTTTTTTATAGTGCTTATTATTTTTTTGAGTTTGCTTGGTTTTTCTTCCTCCGGGATGATTTTTCCAAGCACATGGAGGGGGGTATATAAACCATAACCTACACTTGCAAAAAGGTCGTCGGTAGTTTCAAAGCTGAATTCTTTTGCAATATTGAGTAGTTCCCCGGATTTTAACATTTTTGAGAAACTAAAATTGTGCTTTTGTAGTTCCTTTTCAATGAGGGCACGACCAAGCTCAATACTTCTTTCCCTCTGTTCTGTTTTTATCCATTGTCTGATTTTTGTTTTTGCCTTTGATGTCTTTACAAAACCCAGCCAGTCTTTGCTTGGTTTATGGGTAGGGTTTGTTTGAATCTCAATAGTGTCCCCGCTTTTCAAGATGTGTCGCAGGGGGACAAGTTTTCCATTTACCTTTGCGCCCACACATTTATGCCCGAGTTGTGAGTGTATGGCATAGGCAAAGTCTACAGGTGTTGAACCTTTTGGAAGTTCTTTTACATCACCCTTTGGCGTAAAAACATAGACTTCATCAGGGAAAAGGTCGATCTTGAATATCTCCATAAACTCTTTATTATCTTTTAATTCCTGTTGCCATTCTATCAGTCTTCTTAGCCATGCAAATATTTTGTCTTCTTTTGCATTAAAAACCTTCCCTTCTTTGTACTTCCAGTGAGCTGCGATACCTTCCTCTGCAATCTGGTGCATTTCATGGGTTCTTATCTGGATCTCCATCTTCTCACGGTATGGTCCTATCACCTTGGTATGGAGGGATTGATACATATTTGCCTTGGGAAGAGCAATATAGTCGTTAAATTTTTCGGGTATGGGTTTGAACATTGCATGGATATAACCAAGTGCCTCATAGCATTCTTTTATACTGTTTACTACAATTCTAAAGGCGGTTATATCATAAATATCATCAATGTTTAATCTCTCCTGAACCATTTTCCTATATACACTGTACAATCTTTTTGCCCTTCCTGACACATCTGCCCTTAGATTGTATTCGGCCAATCTATTTTTTATCATCTCCTTTACTTCATTTATGTATGCGTCCCTTTCCTTCTTCTGTTTTGCAATCTTCTCTTTAATGATCTTGCATTCAGCAGGTTTTAGATATTTAAAGGAAGCGTCTTCAAGCTCGTCTTTCAGCCACTCAATGCCCAGCCTGTGGGCAAGAGGTGCATATATATCAGTAGTTTCCCTGGCGATTTCCATTTGCTGTTCAGGGGAAAGGAATTGGAGTGTTTGCATATTATGGTATCTATCTGCTAATTTTATCAGTATGACCCTTATGTCCTTACTCATTGCAAGGATCATCTTCCTTAAGTTTTCTACCCTTGAATCTTCAGAGGTTTTTAAAGGAATCTTGCTAATCTTTGTCACACCATCCACGAGTTCTGCTATTTCTTTTCCAAAATACTCTTCTATTTCTTTTTTACTCACATAGGAATCTTCTACCGTATCATGTAAAAGTCCGGAGACAACACTTGGAACATCAAGGTTCATTTTTGTGAGGGTATATGCTACCTCTAACGGGTGAATTAGATAGGGTTCGCCGGAAAGCCTTGTTTGACCTTTATGGGCTTGTGCAGTAAAGATATATGCCTTCTGTAATATTGATACATCAGCCTGTGGATTGTATTTTAATATTTCTTCTACGATATCATTAAATCTGACCATCTCGTATCCACTTGTAATAGACTACAGGCATAGAGGATGTGACAACCGTTAAAGAACCTATTTTCTTAAAAAGGGTCCTGTTATCCAGTCTTGCCTTTGTTTCCTCTGATATAACGACTTCACCAGAAGCGGCAAATTTTTGAAGCCTTGCGGCTATGTTTACTGGCATGCCAAGGGCTGTGTATTCTTTTTTGTTTATTGAACCAAAAATACCTGTAACAACATACCCTGTACTTATTCCTATTCCCATATTAAGACCTTGATTTATATCTTCCATCATCTTTACCATTTCAATGGCGCAATTGACTGCATTATCCTCATGTCTTTCCTGATATACCGGTGCTCCAAATAAAGCCATTATGCTGTCCCCGATATATTTGTCTATCATCCCTTTATGTTTTATTATAATCTCGCTCATAGGGTGAAAATAATATCTGTTAAGTAAGGAGGCAAGCTCTTCTGGCGGTATCTTTGAAGAAAGTTGCGTAAAGCCTCTGATATCCGAAAAGAGAATCGTTATGAATGAGACCTTTGTCTGGAGATGGGCTGGTTCGATCAGGAGTTCGTTAAATATGTCTGGTGATATGAACTGCTTTAATTTTCTCTTTAAATAGTATTCCTTGATTTTCCATTTAAGCTCTTTGTTCTCAAAGGGCTTTGTGATGAATCCGTCTATCCCGGCTTCTATGGCCTTTATTGAGTATTCAAGTGTGCCATAACCTGTTAAAATAATCTTTGTAATCTCCTGATTTAATTTGTTTATCTCTTCAATCGTTTTTATCCCATCCATACCCGGCATGATGAGGTCGCATATCACGATGTCAAAATTATCGGGGGTTTTTTGAAATATGTTTAGCGCTTCTTCCCCATCCCTGGCTACTTCTACCGAGTAACCATCCTCTTTAAGCACCCTTGTAAGCGACCTTCTTATCCCGACCTCATCATCAACAACAAGAATGCCTAATTGCATGTTATTGTACCCCTTTCACCTTTATAAT
>JAPLKF010000021.1 GCA_026388215.1 Pseudomonadota bacterium
AAATCAGGTGATATATTATTGTGGTCCTTCTCCTGCTTCTCCCGGAAGGGTGATAGGTGCCTGTGGTCCTACTACCAGTTCAAGGATGGATTTGTATGCCCCTAAATTGCTTTCTTTAGGTCTTAAGGGCATGATAGGCAAAGGAAAGAGATCACAATCAGTTAAAGATGCGATAACGCAGTACAGGGCTATATATTTTGGTGCAACAGGAGGGGCAGGTGCACTCCTCTCTAAAAGTGTTATATCTTGCGAGGTAATAGCCTACGAAGAACTCGGACCTGAGGCTGTGAGGAAGCTTGGAGTTAAGGATATGCCGTTATTTGTGATCAATGACATATATGGGAATGACTTGTATGAGACGGGTATGTTAAAGTATGAAAAGTAAGCACCCTAGAATTTTTTTGACTTTTTAAAACAAATATTTTAAAAGTAACAAAAGTCACAATGAGGTTGGTATGGGAGAAATCCGTATTGGAATAGTTGGTGTTGGTAATTGTGCGAGTTCGCTTATTCAGGGATTAAGTTACTATTCAAAGAAAAAAAATCAAATAATAGGGCTTATGCATTATGAGATATGCGGTTATAAGCCCAGGGATATCAGAGTAGTTGCTGCCTTTGACATAGATAAAAGAAAGGTTGGAAAACCTCTTGAGAAGGCTATATTTGCCTCTCCAAATTGTACAAAGGTTATTAAAAGAGATGTAGCGAAATCAAATGTGATTGTTTCTATGGGTCATGTATTGGATGGTGTCTCACCCCACATGAAGGATTATCCTGCAGGAAGAACCTTTCTCGTATCAGGTAAAAAACCAGATGATGTGGTTAAGATACTTAAGGAGAGGGGGGTTGAGATACTAATCAACTACCTTCCCGTGGGTTCTGAGAAAGCAGCAAGGTTTTATGCTGAGTCTTGTCTGAAAAGCGGGACGAGTCTTGTGAACTGTATCCCTGTTTTTATCGCATCGGATAAAACATGGGTGAGAAGATTTAAAGAAAAAGGGATTCCAATAATAGGAGATGACGTAAAGTCGCAGATAGGCGCAACGATTATCCACAGGGCACTTGTGAAGTTGTTTAGTGACAGGGGTGTAAAAATAGACAGGACATATCAGTTAAATACAGGAGGGAATACAGATTTCCTGAATATGCTGAACAGGGAAAGGCTTGTATCGAAAAAGATATCAAAGACTGAGGCAGTTCAATCAATGTTGGATATACCAATTTCCTCAGAAAATATCCACATAGGGCCTTCTGATTATGTGTCGTGGCAGAATGACAATAAGGTATGCTTTATGAGAATAGAAGGGAGAATTTTCGGTGATGTTCCTATAAATCTTGAACTCAGGTTATCTGTGGAAGATTCGCCGAACAGCGCTGGATGTATGATAGATGCAATAAGATGCTGTAAGGTAGCAAGGGACAGAAAGGTAAGTGGGGTGCTCGAATCGATATCTGCATATACGATGAAGCATCCAATAAAGCAGATTCAAGATGAAATTGCAAGGAGCATGGTTGAAGAATTTATAAGGGGTGAAAGGGAAAGATAGGAACTGTATTTGATAAGTTCAAAAATTGGTCATTCTCTTGATCCAGTAATTCTCAAAACTTACCATCTATTTTTTAAAGATAAGGTCATAAACCCGAATATTTTCACTCTATGTGGAACATTTTTCGGGTTTATAGCATTTTTGTGCATTGCGTACGATTTCTTGTTGCTGGGCGGTATAGCACTTCTGATTTCAGGTTTTTTTGACCTCATGGATGGAGCTCTCGCAAGAAATACAAATAATGTGACACGATTCGGGGGATTTCTGGATTCTGTCCTGGATCGATACACCGACCTTTCTATAATGCTCGGGATACTGATTCATTTTTTTAGGCATGGTGATCTTTTTAATTCCACAGTAACATTTGTTGCTACTATCGGTATAGCAATAATACCTTATGCTAAAGCAAGGGCTGAAGCAGCATCTCTCCCATGTAATACCGGACTCTTGGAGAGACCGGAAAGATTAATACTGATATTGATAGGTTTATTCTTTGGTCTTTTGCCGTATGTAATTGTGGTACTTGCAGTATTCACACATGTTACAGTAATTCAAAGGATTCTGTTTGTAAAAAGGCTTCAAAAATAGGCCGCTAATCCGGCCTATGGCGGGACTGATCGCTGAATTTCACGCTATCATGTTATAAATCTCTTCTTTTAGTACATCTTTTGCCATTTCTTTCGGTATACCGGTTCTTATGACAGTACCCTTAGAAAATAATACTGCTTTATTAGCACCGAATGCTATGCCTATATCTGCTTCCTTTGCTTCTCCGGGTCCGTTCACCTCGCAACCCATAATTGCCACATTCAGGTGAACGTCAAAATAATTTGTGTCTTTTTCAAATTCTTCAACAATCTCAATCAGGTTAGTCTTGCACCTTCCACAGGTAGGACAGGATATTATGTTTATCCCCCGTTTCCTAAGGCCCATATCTCTCAAAATATGATAGGCTGCAATGACCTCATAGACGGGATCGCCAGTTAACGAAACCCTTATGGTATCTCCTATGCCCTCATACAGCAGTATTCCTATTCCTATAGAAGACTTAATTACCCCGGAAAATAAAGGCCCCGCTTCTGTAATGCCTACATGGAGGGGATAATTAGATAGCCTTGAAAATTTTTTATAGGCTTCTATTGTTTGATATATGTCTGAGGCCTTTAAAGATACCTTTAGTTCTGTCCATCCTACATCTTCAAAAAGTTTTACATAATAGAAGGCGCTTTCAACCATTGCATCTGCATCAGGCTTGTTGTACTTTTTTAATATTCTTTTTTCAATGGATCCTATATTCATCCCTATTCTTATGGGGGTACGGGTGTCTTTGGCAAAACTGGCAACTTCTTTTACTTTTCTCACATTATTGATTGTCCCCGGGTTTATTCTTATTGCGTCGATCCCGAGTTCCATGGCTTTCAATGCAATCTTGTGGTTAAAATGAACATCACCGATAATAGGTATGTCGATCTCTTTTTTTAGAAAAGGGATGATCTTACATGTATCTTCTTGTGGGAGGGCTATCCTTACAAGTTCACATCCTGCCTTTTTTAATTCCCTTGTTTGCATTAAGGTTTCCTGAAAGTTTTCAGGATCAGTTTTTAACATGGATTGTACGACTATGGGGCTATTGCCGCCAATAGAGACATTGCCTATTTTGATCTTTTTTGTTTTTTTTCTTTCCATCGTTGATATGCCTTATGCTTCTGGTATTTGCATTGCCTATCGCTACTTATAATACTTCTTGTTCTTTCACCACTCTATTTTTTATTTCACCAATTAATTTTTCAAATACAGGAAAAACATCTGTCCGGAATCTGCCAGCCACAAGGACATACATTATATCATCCCCTATATCGAGCTTACCCTGATTTATCCATACCTTTATATCAACAATTCCATCACTAACTTTGTATTTTTTAATAATGTCTAAAAGAAGCTTATCATTATATGTTAAAAGCATTCCTTTAACAATTTTGCCGTTTTTTGCTGTTTTTCTCACTATACCGTTATGAATGAGTATCATGCCGAGCTTTTCTTTTGCGCTCTTTGATTTTATTTCTTTGATCCAATTGAAAATCATCTGTAGCTCATTGTATCCAATTTATAACCTGTTTCCCATTGCTTGTCAATGGATGAATGGAGGGTAATATGTATTCCTCTGGCAACTGGTAACTGAAAACTGAGACTTAAAGGATTTACAAGTGAGTTAAATATATTTCAGGTTTTTCGAAGGTAAAAATCAGGATAAGTATGATTGTCAAGAAGCCTCATGACAGGTTATAAAAATTTGGTTTCAAGAGTAGGTAACATATTTTGATAATATTGATATATTTGTTAAATATTTCACTTGACACTATATTTTTTGAGTGTTTAAATAGGAAAAAAATTTGCCCACACATAATTTGATAATTTATTTGTAGTTTAAGGAGGTAATTTATATGGATAGATGGACATTTGGTTGGACAATGCTTGTTGTCGGAATGGGAGGTACAATTGCAACCCTTATGGTAATCAGTTTAGTTATGTATGCTCTCAAGAAGGTTTTCCCTTATAAAAAAGAAGAGGAAGGGGCAGGTAAAAGATAGTGATTAAATGATAATAAGGAGGAACTGATTATGTCTGATGCAATATTAGGTGGACTATCAGGACTTGCTGCTGGTTTTTTGAACCTCCACTGGTCCAATCCTGTGATGATGGCAATAGGGTGTATGCTCCTATATCTTGGTATTAAGAAAGACTTCGAACCCTTACTTCTTGTCCCGATAGGGTTTGGGTGTATCTTGGTTAATATCCCTCTTACTGGACTCATGGATAAAGATGGTTTTTTAAGGATTATTTATGATGCTGGTGTAATTACAGAATTATTTCCGCTTCTTATTTTTGTTGGTATAGGTGCCATGACAGATTTTGGACCTGTGCTCGAAAACCCCTACACCTTTCTCTTAGGGGCTGCGGGGCAGTTTGGTATTTTTTTGACACTGCTCCTTGCCTTAGCTATAGGATTTCCTTATAAGGATTCGGTTACCATCGGGATTATCGGTGCCTGTGATGGCCCGACTGTTATTTACGTTGCATCCAAGTATGCCCCCCATCTCTTAGGTGCATGCTCGGTTGCAGCTTACTC
>JAPLKF010000022.1 GCA_026388215.1 Pseudomonadota bacterium
CATACCCTGATGCTTTATATAGACACACGGTCATCTCTACATGGATAGATGACTTAAAAAATGTCAAAAAAGGTGAAAAGAGACCAAGAACCTATACAGTAACATGCAAAGACGGAACAAAAAAGATAATCAACTTTGTACCGGTACAGCTGAAGGGTGGTGAGAATTTTGTAGCCTGCGAAGACATCACGGAACAGAAAGAGGCTGAACAAGCCCTCCGTGAGAATGAAGCGAGATACAGAGCCCTCTTTGAGAGCGCCAATGATGCAATTTTCATCATGAAATATGATAAGTTTATCGATTGTAATACCCAGACCTTGTTGATGTTCGGATGTACCAAAGAACAGATCATTAACCAAACCCCTTATAGATTTTCACCCCTATACCAGCCCGATGGAAGAAATTCAAAAGAGAAAGCCCTTGAAAAGATAAATGATGCCCTTCTTGATAAACCTCAGTTTTTCGAATGGCAACACTGTAAATATGACGGAACCCTTTTTGATACTGAGGTGAGCCTTAATTGCATTGAAGTGGGAGACGAAATATTCACACAGGCCATTGTAAGGGATATCACCGAGCGAAAACAAATAGAGGAGTCAATGCAAAAGGAGAGGGAAACATTTTTTACGATCCTTGAGAACGACCCCAGTGGTGTTGCTTTGATTGGTAGGGATGGGGTCTATAAATACCTCAACCTTCAATTCACCAATATCACCGGTTATACTATTGAAGATGTTCCCACAGGAAAAGATTGGTTTCAAAAGGCTTACCCGGATCCAGAATACAGGAAGAAGGTCATAGAGACATGGAAGAAGAATATACTACCAGAAGGTAAGAGCGTAGATGAAGAATTTAAGGTAACCTGCAAAGATGGACAGAGTAAGGATATAGAATTCAGAACAACTTTCTTAAAAGATAGCGCTATTACTGTATTGAATGATATTACCGAGCGCAGACAGTCAGAGCAAAAACTTAAGGAGAGCGAAGAAAGATACCGTAATATCTTTGAAAATGCGGTAGAAGGCATCTTCCAGACTACCCCGGAAGGACGTTTCCTTAGTGTTAACCCTGCACTTGCCAGGATGATGGGTTTTTCATCCCCTGAAGAGATGGTGGCAACCTTTACCGATATTGCAAAACAGCATTATGTGAATCCTCAGGACCGTGTAAAGTACAAGAAACTCCTTGAAGAGTATGGTACTGCCCAGGCATTTGAGACCCAGCTCTACTGCAAGGATGGCAGAAAAATCTGGGTATCAATTAATGCACGTGCTGTGAGGGGAAAAAATGGAAATATACTCTATTATGAAGGCACAATCGAGGATATTACTGAAAGGAAAATGGCAGTAGAGGAGCTGCTGATTAAGGATTATGCCATAGAGTCGTCTATCAATCCTATTTTTTTTGCTGACCTTGAGGGAAATCTTACATATGTGAATTCTTCTTTTCTCAATTTATGGGGGTATAAAGATGATAAGGAGGTTCTTGGAAAAAGCGTTATAGAGTTCTCACCGAATAAAGAAGGGGTCCTGCAGATATTGAAAATAGTAAAAGAAGTGGGGGAATGGTCTGGCGAGCTGATTGCCAGGAAAAAAGATGAATCCACCTTGGATATCCAGCTTTCGATAGCCATAGTTAAAGATAAAAATGGCAGGCCAGCCTGTATCATGGTTTCTTTGATAGACATTACAGAGCGCAAGCGGACAGAAGAAAAACTACAAAATACCATGGAAAACTTACATAGAGCCATGGGAGCAACCATACAGGCGATAGTATCTACAGTTGAAACACGAGATCCTTATACTGCAGGTCATCAAAAACGTGTATCGAATCTTGCACGTGCCATAGCAAAGGAGATGGATCTTTCAGACGTAACAATAGACGGAATCCGTATGGTTGGAGCAATCCATGATATTGGTAAGATATCTATCCCTGCTGAGATTTTAAGCAAGCCAGGTAAGCTCTCTGAAATAGAATTCGGTCTGATTAAAACCCACTCCCAGATTGGCTATAATATATTAAAAGATATTGAATTTCCATGGCCTATTGCTCACATTATCCTTCAACATCATGAAAGGCTAAATGGTTCAGGTTATCCACGGGGTTTAAAAGGAGAGGACATCCTACTCGAGGCACGCATTCTGGCAGTGGCTGATGTTGTAGAAGCTATGGCATCCCATAGACCTTATAGACCTACTCTTGGTTTGGATGCAGCCCTTAAAGAAATTTCACAGAATAAAGGGATACTATATGATAAGGATGTGGTAGAGGTATGCTGGAAATTGTTCAGGGAGAAAGGCTTTAGTTTTGATGAGAAACGTGATTAAAGTGATAACAATAATGATTATAGAGATAAAACAGAATGACAGTAATAGAAACATAGTGTAACCGGATGCATATTGTTGAAATCATTTTAAGGATGATTTACTCATACATTATTGATCGTGTTCCACTTTAAGATGATTGATACCTGATATATGAAAAAACAGAAAAAACAAGTCTTGAGTAAGTCTTGAGGGACATCCTATATTCCTCCTGTCAAGAAAATATTTCATAAAAGATCATCTCCATAATATCAATCGGTTGCAAACCATATCTTTTTCATGACACACCTCTCCTGTCGGTTCTTTTGTGGAACCCTTTCATATGTCCGGC
>JAPLKF010000023.1 GCA_026388215.1 Pseudomonadota bacterium
GCAATCGAAAATTGCTCCAAACCATGCTATACTACATCCATGAAAAGGATAGTCTCCTTTGACCTTGATGGAACAATTGTAAATGGCCAGTTCGGTGAAATGGTATGGAATCATGGTATCCCTGAAGAATTCTCCAAAAAATACTCCATTACCTTTGAGGAAGCAAAGAGGCTGATAATAAAGGAGTATGAAGCAGTTGGAGATACAAATATCCTGTGGTACAATATAGAATACTGGCTTAACAGGTTTAACCTACTAATAGCGGCAGACACACTGCTCGATAGATACGAGGCATATATTGAACTCCTTCCTGATGTGAAAGAGGTACTTGAGACATTGAAGGGAAAATACACCCTGATAATCGCTTCAAATGCCGCGAGGATATTTGTTGAAAAAGAGCTTGACCATATGGGCGCTGCCCATTACTTCAGCCATATAATCTCTGCAACCACAGACTACAAAATGGTAAAAAAGGGTGAGGGGTTCTATAAAAAACTCTGTAACACATTGAATGTATCCCCCGAAGAACTCATTCATGTCGGTGATCATCCAATCTTCGACTTTGTTGCCCCATCAAGCGTGGGGATAGAGTCCTATCTCTTGAAGAGCCGGGAGCCGAGAGCCGAGAGCCGAGAGTTAAGCAAAAACAATGGAAGGGTCATAACCAGTTTGATGGAACTCTTGCATAAACTATGAGAAGATGCTTCAAATGTAAAAATCCAATAGATATGGAAAGCATATCTTTCAAGGAAGAATGCCGGATATGTAAGTCAGACCTGCATATCTGTTTGAACTGCATATTCTATGATGAGGGAAAAGCCAACAAATGCAGAGAAACACAGGCAGAGTATGTAAAGGAAAAACACAGGGCAAACTATTGTGACTATTTTAGATTTAAAGAAGAAAAAGAACATAAATCAGGCAGGGAAGATGCTGAAAATCTGTGGAAGGAACTCTTTAAAAAACCTTGATGGACAAACATATATTTTCGATTTTCGATTGCCGATTTTCGATTGTAAAATTACAAATTAAAAACAAATACTAAGTACAATGTACTGTGTACGTTTCTTCGTCTCTTGCTCCTTACTGCCTACTCCTTACTGCTTACTGATTTTTTGCCCTCGTAAATATAATCCTGTATCGCTCCCTATCTAAATCAAAACAGGCTGTACATCCACTATCCTCACAACCCTCTCTATCCATTTCCTCTTTTGAAGGTAATGGCTCAAGAAGGACTTCAAACCCTATGGATTCGTACATTTCCACCATCTCAGTCAATCTCGGTTCGCATGTTACGAACCTTTTTTCCCACCCAGCCTCTATCAGTTCATCCTCTCTTTTCATTGTTTGGCCCTTACCTTGTTTAAAAAATAATCGATTGTCCTTTTCAGGCCCTCATCAAGCGATATTTTTGGCTGCCATTCAAGATAGTTTTTTGCCTTTGAAATATCAGGGCATCTTCTCCTTGGGTCATCATCAGGCAGCTTTTCGAATATAATCTCAGACTTAGAACTTAAGCAATCGATAACCCTTTTTGCAATCGATATAATCGAAATCTCGTTCGGGTTACCAAGGTTTATTGGGCCAGGAAATCCGGAAAGATATGGCTTTGTATAATTCCTTTCCCTTTTATGTTCCCCGGTTTCGTAGTCCATCATCCGTATCATACCTTCTATCATATCATCAATATAACAGAAAGACCTCGTCTGCGTGCCATCTCCATAGATTGTGACTGGTTTATTGTTTATCGCCTCTGTTATAAAATTGCTTATTACACGGCCATCATCAGGTCTCATCCGCGGCCCATAGGTATTGAATATACGGACAACCTTTATGTCCACATTGTTCTGTCTCAGGTAATCAAAGAAAAGGGTTTCTGCTACCCTTTTGCCTTCATCGTAACAGCTTCTCTTACCAATGGGATTCACATTTCCCCAGTATTCTTCCCTTTGCGGGTGGGTTTCTGGGTCACCATAAATCTCACTTGTTGAGGCCTGCATAACCCTTGCCCTTACCCTCTTTGCAAGACCGAGCATATTCAGCGCACCAAGGACATTCACCTTTATCGTCTTTACAGGGTTGTACTGGTAGTGTATAGGGCTTGCCGGGCAGGCAAGGTTAAATATCCAATCCACCTCAAGGAGTATGGGTTGCGTAACATCATGGGTTATCAGTTCAAAATGCGGATGGGTTAGGAGATGGGATATATTCTTCTTTGTTCCTGTAAAATAATTATCAAGACACAGGACCTCGTGCCCATCGTTTAATAGCCTTTCCGAAAGATGGGAACCTATAAAACCCGCACCACCGGTCACGAGTATACGTTTTGGTTCGTTATATGTTTGATAACTATACATTCGTTCTACCGATACATATATAGTGAAAACCTAAGTTAGACAGGGTCCTCGGATTATACTGGTTTCTGCCATCAAATATAACAGGTGTTTTCATGAGGGATTTCATCCTCTCGTAATCAGGCTCTCTAAATGAAAGCCATTCAGTAATCAGTACAAGACCGTCAACGCCATCAAGGACCTCATACTGATTTTTTCCAAAATGAACATTCGCATTACCCTTAAATATGCTGAGGGCAACCTCCATAGCCTTCGGGTCAAAAAGATAACATAAAGCGCCGTCCTTTGTCAGTACATTTACTACATGGATAGCAGGGGCTTCTCTCATGTCATCGGTATTTGGCTTAAACGCAAGCCCCCATATGGCAAACTTCTTACCCTTAATATCACCATTATAGAAATTCTTAATCTTCTCTGCGAAGGATACCCTCTGTAACCTGTTTACCTCCATTACCTGCTCTAATATGAAGGGGCTGTATCCACAGTCCTGCGAGGTCTTTATCAGCGCCCTTATGTCTTTTGGAAAGCAAGAACCACCAAAACCTACACCAGGAAACAGAAATTTTGGGCCTATCCTCGAATCGCTCCCGATCCCTCTCATCACCATCATCACGTCCGCACCAAGCTTCTCACAGATGTTCGCAATCTGATTCATAAAGGATATCCTTGTTGCCAGCATTGCATTGGCCGTATACTTTGTCATTTCACTCGATTTAATATCCATCACAAGGAATGGTGCCCCGGTTCGTATAAAGGGTGCGTAAAGTTCCCTCAGTATCTCTTCTACCCTCCCCTCGTCCACACCAATAATTACCCTCTCCGGTTTCATACAATCGTCTACTGCTACCCCCTCTTTTAAGAATTCTGGATTGGAAGCAACATCAAAGGGTATTTCAAGCTTCCTCTTTTTTAACTCTTCAGTTATAACCTCTTTAACCTTCCCGCATGTCCCAACCGGGACTGTTGATTTAATTACCACAATCCTGTACTTCTCAATGGTCTTGCCTACATCGCTCGCAACATGCATAACGTATTTCAAGTCTGCAGAGCCATCCTCATCCTGTGGGGTGTTTACACATATGAATATTATAAGACCATGTTCTGTTGCCTTTTTTATATCATTTGTAAAACTCAATCTCCCCTCTTTCAGATTATTCTTTACAAGTTCCTCAAGATGGGGCTCGTAGATAGGGATAATGGCCTGTTTCAGCTTTGCTATCTTTTCTTTGTCTATATCCATACATATGACGTCATTGCCTGTTTCAGCAAAGCAGGCACCGGTTACAAGACCAACATATCCAGCACCAATTACAGAAATGTGCATAAAACCTCCATTTTTCTTTTTTTTAACTTGCACCACTCAAAAAGTCAATATTAAATATGACTTCAATTCAGGCACAAGACTTTAGACTATAGACCTCGGGCAAAAGCAGACATTGGACACCAGACATTAGACATTGGACGTCAGTCTACACTCTATAGATAGTCTATGGTCTATAGTCTATAGTCTAAAGTCTATTATATTGAGAAGTCTAAAGTCTAATGTCTTTAGTCTGATGTCTGAATCGAAGTTAAATATGAATAATCTATTGAAATAAATTCCATATTATGTTAAAAAATATACGATTTAGGTGGGTTCAACCCGCTTTTTTAATTTAAAGGACAATGATATCCGAAAGTGAAACCATAGAAAAGATCGAACATGCTCTCATCCCTATCCTCCAGGATGACAACATAGAGCTAATAGACATAGAGTTTAAACCCTCAGGAAAAAGATGGCTATTACGGATATACATAGAGAAAGAAGGGGGGGTAACAATCGCAGACTGTGAAAGGGTGAACCGTGAACTCGGAAGGGTTCTTGATGTGGAGGATTTAATTGAGCATCCATATTTGCTTGAAGTCTCATCTCCTGGATTAACGAGGCCTTTAAAAAAAGGGGAGGACTTTACAAGATATAAAGGAAGGGTATGCAGGATATTAACAAAGCAAGAGATAGATGGGAAGAATGAGTTCAAAGGAGAAATCATCAATACGACTGAGGATGAAGTGGAAATTAAAGGAAAAATAGGTGTATTTACAATCCCAATATGTGCTATAAAAAAGGCAAATTTAGAGTTAGAACTATAAGGGGTAAAAATGTATTTTGATTTAAATTATGTAATCGAACAGGTGGGAAAAGAAAAAGGCATATCCAAGGAAGTGCTTGTCGAGGCACTTGAAGAGGCAATACTCTCAGCATCAAAGAAAAAATATGGCAACCATCTCGAACTGGAAGCCAAATATAACCAGGAACTCGGGGAAATAGAAGTCTTTCAATTCAAAACAGTGGTGGAAGAACCAAAAGAACCTGATATAGAAATTTCCATTGAAAACGCAAGATTGCATGACCCGGAATGTATGATTGGGGATAGCATAGGTATAAAAATGGACACTTCCTCACTCGGAAGGATTGCAGCACAAACTGCCAAGCAGGTGATCGTGCAAAAGGTAAGAAACGCAGAGAGCGATGTCATATACAATGAATACAAGGGTAAAAAGGGTGAGATAGTAACAGGTATTATCCAGAGGGTAGAGAAAAACCACTATATTGTAAACCTTGGGAAAACAGAAGCCCTTCTCCCTGTCAAAGAAACAATCCCTGGCGAAAGCTTTCGACAAAGGGATAGGATTAAGGGATATATCCTTGATGTTGAAAGGACCCAAAAGGGATGCGCAATACTAATGTCCAGGACTCATCCCGGTTTTCTCATGAAACTATTTGAACTTGAGGTACCAGAGATCCAGGAAAGTATTATAAAAATTATAGGTGCTGTAAGGGAACCTGGAGAAAGGGCAAAGATATCCGTATACAGTGAAGATCCTGACGTGGACCCTATAGGTGCATGTGTTGGCGTAAAAGGATCAAGGGTCCAGTCAGTAGTTCAGGAGTTAAGGGGAGAAAAGATTGATATAATACCCTGGAGCAGGGAGGTAGCAAAGTTCGTTTGCAATACCCTTGCACCTGCAAGGGCGTCAAAGGTCTATATAAACGAGGAAGACCACTCCATGGAGATTATAGTGAATGACGATCAGCTTTCCCTCGCTATAGGGAGAAAAGGCCAGAATGTCAGGCTTGCATCAAAATTGACGGGATGGAAGATAGATATAAACAGTGAATCTGAGGTAGAAAAAACCTCAAGAAGGGTTATCGATGAACTCATGGAAAATTTAAAGGTGAGTGAAATCCTTGCCCGGGTTTTACATGACGAATATTTAAGGGATCCTCAGGATATAGCAAAATTGACACCCGAGGAGATGAACAAGATAACAAGCATATCTATCGAAGACTGCAGGACGATTATAGAAAAAGCAAAGTCAATATTAGATACGATAGAAAATTCAGGTGAGTTGAAAACACCAGAAACTGAAAATGATGCGTAAATATTTTCAGGAGGAGGTAAAAGTAAATTATTAAGGTCCATGGATGTATTGAGGGTATAAATGTTAAGAAGGATTAGGATATGACAAAGATAAAAATCACAACCCTTACAGACAAGGTAAGTGATGATGAGATTCTATCAAAATTAAAGAGTATAGGGGTAAAGATAAAAGATAAGGGAAAAGGAGAGACGCCTCAGGAAGAAAGGGGCGAAAAAGCAGCCCCTGCAGGCGAAACCCTGGTAGAGAAGAGGGTCGCCTCCACAATAATAAGAAGAAGGGTGCAACCTCCTCCCGTAAAGGAAAAGGTTGAATTAATAGAAAAAAAGGAAGAACCAAAGGAAAAGGTTGAGGAAAAGGTAAAAAAACCAACAAGGGCAGCAAGGAAGCAAGTTGGAGAGCTGAAAGAGCCAAAAGAGAAAGAGAAAGAAGTCAAGGAAGCAGAACCACAACCACCGCCCATTGAAGTTCAAAAGGAAGAAAAGGAAAAAATTCAGGAAGAACCCTTAAAGGGCGATACAGAACCTCTTGGTGTAGAAAAAGAGAAAGAGATAACCAAGGTACTGGAAGAAGCATACAAACATGACCTCGAAAAAGACTTCACCCTTGTTGATACTGAAGAAGAGGAACGTAAGAAGAAAAAAACTGACAAACTTCTAAAGAAGATAGAGGAAGAGGAGCTCGAAGAGACAAAACTAAAAAAGAAAGGGATTTTTAAAAGAAAGGTTGTTATCAAAGAAGAAGATTTATATACATTTAGAAAGCGAAAACCAAGACCGGTCCCCTTCAAAAAAGAAAAGAAAGAAAAAGCAGAAGAGAAAAGGATAGCAGAAGAGAAAAGATTAGAAATCAAACCTGTAAAAAAGATCATCAAGATGAGACATGAAATCCAGATAAGTGAACTTGCAAAGAGGGTGGGCATCAAGGCCCAGGATATCATTGCAAAATTATTACAGCTTGGTGTTATTGTAAATGTGAATCAAAACATAGATTTTGATACAGCATACCTTATCTCAACAGAATTAGGCTACGAACTGGAAAAAATTGTTTCCATAGAAGAAGAGTTCCTTGCAATGGAGGAGGAACAAAAAGAGAACAAGGAGAACCTAAAACCAAGACCTCCAGTGGTTACTATAATGGGGCATGTGGACCACGGTAAGACACTTCTCCTTGATACTATAAGACATACAAATGTAGCTGAACGTGAAGCTGGAGGTATTACGCAACACATAGGTGCATATGCGGTGAATGTAAATAAAAAGGAGATTGTCTTTGTAGACACCCCCGGACATGAAGCCTTTACAGCTATGAGGGCAAGAGGGGCTCGCGTGACAGATATAGTAGTGCTCGTTGTAGCGGCAGATGATGGTGTAATGCCCCAGACAATAGAGGCGATAGACCATGCAAAGGCAGCAAATGTTCCAATAATTGTTGCCATCAACAAAATAGATAAACAGAATGCAAACCCTGATAAAGTAATAAAGGAACTTTCAGAAATAGGTCTGGTGCCTGAGGAGTGGGGGGGAACTACATTATATGCAAAAATTTCTGCGAAAAAGAAAACAGGCATTAAGGAGCTTCTCGAATTAATAATATTGCAATCTGAAATGCTTGAACTGAAAGCAAACCCGGATAAGCTCGCAAAAGGAATCATAATAGAGTCGGAACTTGATAAGGGTCAGGGGCCCATTGGAACCGTTATAATTCAGGAAGGAACCTTAAAAATCCAGGATCCTTTCATTGCAGGCAATATGTTTGGAAGGGTCAGGGCTATGATTGATGATAAGGGTAACAGGATACTGAAAGCACCACCAGCAACACCTGTCCTTGTGGTGGGATTTCAGGATGTTCCTCATGGAGGTGATAAATTTATCGTCACTACAGAAGAGAGATACGCAAAAGAACTTTCCAGGTTCAGACAGGAAAAACTTAAAGAAAAAGAAACATCAAAGAGCTCAAGAACAACACTTGAAGAACTCTACTCAAAGATGGGTGAGTCTGAAAAAATAGTGCTCAATGTGATAATAAAAGGCGATGTGAGAGGAACAATAGATGCGATAGGAGAGGCATTAAAAAAACTATCCAACAAAAAGGTCGAGATTCAAATTATCCATAGCGGTGCAGGTGCAATTACCGAAACAGATGTAACCCTTGCAATGGCTTCAGGCGCCATAATTATAGGTTTCAATACAAAACCAATAGGCAAGGCCCAATCCCTTGCAGAACATGAAAAAATAGAAATCAGAACATACTCCGTGATATACGACGTGATAGATGACATAAAGAAAGCTATGGAAGGCATGCTGGAACCAAAAATTGTAGAAACAGGCATCGGTAAGGCAGAAATAAGAAAGGTATTCACTGTTTCGAAAATAGGCACTATCGCTGGCTGTTTTATGCTTGAGGGGAAAGCAATAAGAAGTGCTCTGGTAAAGGTGCTGAGAGATGGTAACACCTTGTTCACAGGCAAGTTGGCATCCCTCAAAAGATTCAAGGATGATGTAAAAGAGGTTCAAGCAGGTTACGAATGCGGGATATCAATAGACAACTTTAATGACATAAAAGAAGGGGATATCCTGGAGCTTTTTATCCAGGAAAAAGAAAGACAAACCCTTGATGGTTAAAAAACATGATTGTCGGTGTTTCAAGCATAGAGATTTTTTTACCTGAAAACCACTCATTAAAAGATAAAAGGCAGGCGATAAAAAGGATAGTGGAAAAGACAAGGGCAAAGTTTAACATATCTATCATGGAAATAGAGCAAACAAATCTCTGGCAAAGGGCAAGTATTGGTTTTTCAATAGTTGGAGTGAAAAAGGACCACGTGAACTCTGCTATTGAGAATGTGTACAAATATGTTGAGTCTCTTTATATCGGCACGATCATTGATTCAAAAACAGAAATAATAGTGATTGGTCATGAGATATAGAAGGCTTAGGGTTCAGGATCTGTTACGGGAGGAAATTTCCTCAATAATCCACAGGGACATAAAGGATCCGGGGCTCGGATTTATCACGATACTGGAAGTAAAGATGTCCGAAGATTTAAAAAATGCAAAGGTGTTTTGCTCAATCTATGGGGAAGACAAGAAAAAAGAAAAGACAATCGATGCCTTAAAAAGATCCAAGGGTTATATTAAATTCTTACTCGGGAAAAGGATAAAACTAAGATTTATGCCCGAGATTAACTTTGTTATCGACGACACATATGAAAAAATCGCGAGGATAGAAGAGATTCTCAAAAAGGGAACCCATGCTCAAGAAGATTAAAAAGATAATTACTGATGGAAAAAGGTTTTTAATAACCACCCACATAGATCCCGATGGAGATGCAATTGGCTCCGTTCTCTCGCTCTATTGGGCCTTCGAATCGCTAAAAAAAGATTCCTCTATCTACTTAAAGGATGCAATACCGTACAGATACGAATTCCTTCCAAAACCCCCTCAAATTTATTACGAACTATCAAAAGATGCATACGACGCTATCTTTGTTTTAGATTGTGGAAACCTTTTTAGGGTTGGGGACGGATATGAGAAATTAAAAGATATGGGAACAATTATCAACATTGACCACCATAATACAAACGAAACCTTTGGTATGGTTAATTTAATAGATGAAAATGCCTCTTCCACAGCTGAAATCCTCTATAAACTATTCAAGTCGCTGAGTATACCCATAACGTTTAATATGGCAATAAACATCTACACTGCTATACTCACAGATACAGGCTCATTCAGGTATGAAAACACAAATCCCGATGTATTCGCCATATGTGAAGAGATGACAAGGTCAGGCGTGATACCATCCTATGTATCACGGATGGTGTATGAAAACCACCCAAAAGAGAGGTTTTTACTGCTCGGACTGGTACTTACCACCCTAAAAACATATAATCAGGATAGAATAGCAATGGCATATGTAACAGAAGAGATGTTTAAAAAAACAAAGACCACAAGAGAACACACAGATGGATTTGTTGAATATATAAGAGAAATAAAGGGTGTCGATGTGGCAATACTTTTAAGAGAGGTTAACGGACAGCGATATAAGATAAGCATGAGGTCAAAGGGAACAATAGATGTAGCAAATATCTGTAACATCTTCGGCGGTGGCGGTCATAAAAATGCGGCAGGCTGCAATATTGATGGGAATATGGAAGAAGTAAAAAAGAAGCTGAAGGAGGCATTTAGGGTTCAGTGAACGGTTTTCTTGTAATAGACAAAAGTACCGGTATTTCCTCTTACGATGTAATAAGAAGACTGAAGAGGTTATATCCTTTTAAAAAGATTGGGTATATAGGTACCCTTGACAGGAATGCAACTGGAGTATTGCCTGTAGCTTTAAATGAAGGTGTAAAGCTGGTTCCCTTCCTTGAAAATGGAGAGAAGGGTTACAGGGCAAGATTTCTTTTAGGCGTTACAACGGACACCCTTGATATGGAAGGGAAAATCCTCACAAAAGTAGATGTAAAAAGATATGAGAGAGAAACATTAAAAGACCTACTTGGTGAATTCATAGGCAAAATAAAACAACAGATACCTGTTTATTCCTCAAAGAAAATTAAAAGAAAACCTTTATACAAGTGGGCAAGGGAGGGCGTAGTCATAGAACCACAGCACAAAGAAGTAGAAATCTTTGATATAAGGCTTCTTGATTATGTACATCCTTACATAGATGTGGAGGTAATATGTTCCAAGGGAACGTACATAAGATCCCTTGCAAACGACTTCGGATCCAAACTTGGCTGCGGAGCAACCCTATTCTCCTTAAAAAGAACTCAACATGGGGAATTTTCTGAGAAAATGGGCGTGGATATAGAGCAATTCAAAATTGAACAAGATCTGCTCACCTATTTAATTTCATTGGAAAAAGTTTTAAAATCTTTAAAGGAAACCTCAGTGGAGACAGCACTGGAAAGGTTTCTAAAACATGGAATGCCGATACCGCTTTTAGGCAATTCAAAAGAATGGAGGAATGGCGAATTAACAAAACTCTTAAATAAAAGGGGGGTTTTAATTGGCATAGGGATGGTAGATGCATTTTCAAAAACTATTAAAATAAAAAGACTAATAAACAACTAAGGAGGAATATATGGCACTAACACTTACGCAGAAAAAAACGGTTATAGAAGGGTTTAAAATCCATGAAAAAGACACTGGTTCTCCAGAGGTCCAGATTGCTCTTATTACAGAAAGGATAAAATCCCTGACTGAACATTTTAAAAAATTTTCAAAGGACCATAATTCAAGGAGGGGGCTCCTTATACTTGTAAGCAACAGAAGAAGGCTTCTCAATTATTTGAAAGAAGAAAGTGTAGAGAGATACAAAAAGGTTATAGAAAAACTTGGACTAAGAAAATAAAAAAATAAAATAGGATGGAAATTATGAAAGAGACTATTACAATTAATTATGCAGGAAGACCATTAACTATAAGTACAGGAGATATTGCAAGGCAGGCAGATGGGAGTGTAACCGTACAATATAACGACACTGTTGTGCTTGTTACCGTGGTGGCAGACAAAAAGGAATCCGATAAAGACTTTTTACCACTCACAGTAAATTATCAGGAAATGACTTACGCTGCTGGCAAATTTCCTGGTGGGTTTTTTAAAAGGGAAGGCAGGCCTTCAGACAGAGAAATACTCATGTCTCGTTTAATAGATAGACCGCTCAGGCCTTTATTCCCAAAGGGTTTTAAAAATGAAGTCCAGATAATAGCAACAGTGCTATCCGCTGATCAAGAAAGCGACCCTGCCATACTCGGCATAATAGGGGCTTCATGTGCCCTGACAATTTCGGAGATACCCTTCGATGGACCCCTGGCTGGCATTAAAATGGGCAGAAGGGGAGAAACATTTTTAATAAATCCATCTAGTACTGATATGGAAGAGAGCAATATGGATATAGTTATGACTGGCACCAAAGAAGCCATAATGATGGTGGAGGGTACAGCAAAATTTGCCAGTGGCAACGACCTCATTGAAGCAATCCATTTTGGCCACCAGAACCTTATGCCATTAATAGAAATCCAGGAAAAATTGAGAGAAAAAATAGGAAAGGAAAAATTTTCTATCAATAGAGCTGAAAACTTAGAAGGACTTAAAGAAGAAATTAAAAATAAGATCGAAAAAGAACTTATTGAAGCCTTCTCCATACCAGGAAAACAAGACAGGGGAAAAAGAGAAAGCGAGATATATGAGAAACTTTTGAAGAACTACCCTGATGCTGAGGAAGGTCTGATAAAAAAAGCCCTTGAGGATGCAACAAGAGATATTATGAGGCAACAACTGCTTTTAACAAACAAGAGGATTGATGGAAGGGCGCCAGATGGGATCAGGGATATTACATGTAAAGTGGGAATGCTTCCAAGAACACACGGTTCCGCCCTTTTTACAAGAGGCGAAACCCAATCACTTGCAATAACAACATTTGGAACCTCTGAAGATGAACAAAAGGTGGAATCTCTGGTTGAAGGAGAAACGTTTAAGACCTTTATGCTTCATTATAACTTTCCACCTTTCTCTGTTGGCGAGATAGCAATGCTTCGAGGGCCATCGAGACGTGAGATAGGACATGGCAATCTCGCTGAAAGAGCACTTTTACCGATTCTTCCACCAGCAGAGGAGTTCCCCTACACCATACGAATAGTATCTGAAATTCTTGAATCCAATGGTTCTTCATCTATGGCAACTGTGTGTAGTGGGTGCCTGTCCCTTATGGATGCAGGGGTGCCTATAAAAGAACCTGTTGCAGGTATAGCAATAGGTCTTGTTAAGGAGGGTGAAAAAGAGATCATTCTTACAGATATCCTTGGGGACGAGGACCATCTGGGTGATATGGATTTCAAGATTGCTGGCTCCCGTAATGGGATTACAGCTATTCAAATGGACATAAAGATTAAGGGAATATCAAAAGAAACAATGTCAAAAGCTGTTATTCAAGCACAAAAGGGTATAGAAAAGATACTTGATATTATGGGCCAAACCCTGGATAAACCGAGAGAGTCATTATCCCCCTATGCACCGAGAATATTTACCATTAAAATAAAACCTGAAAGGATTAGGGATGTTATAGGCCCCGGTGGAAAGGTTATAAAAGGCATCATAGACCAAACAGGAGTGAAGATTGATATAGAAGATACAGGCATTGTCAAGATAGCTTCCCTTGATGAAAATTCAGCAAATGCTGCAATAGATATGATTAAAAAACTGACACAGGAAGTTGAGCTGGGCGCTATATACCTTGGTAAGGTAAAAAAGGTATTAGATGCCGGGGTTATAGTTGAATTATTGCCTGGCGCAGATGGCTTCGTCCACATAAGCCAACTTTCAGATGGGTTCGTTAAAAAGGCCTCAGATGTGGTAAAAGAGGGTGAAGAAATGCTTGTAAAGGTCACAGACATAGATCAGAATGGAAGGATTAAACTATCAAGAAAGGCTGCCCTCAAGGAACAGAAGAGACAAGAAACTTAAATGTATAGAAAAACTACCCTTTCTAATAACCTCGCAGTAGTTACCGAATCGATTCCTTACTTTTCTACAGTATCACTGGGGATATGGTGGAAAACAGGGGGTAGATATGAAAATGAAGAAAATAACGGCATTTCTCACTTCATAGAACATATGTTATTCAAGGGAACCTCAAGGCGAACTGCATATGATATAGCAAAAGAAATCGATGCTATAGGCGGTACACTCAATGCCTTCACCGGGAAAGAATATACCTGCCTCTATGCAAGGGTGCTCAAAAAGGACCTCGATATTGCTCTCGATATCATATCCGATATGTACAAACACTCACTTTTCAAAGATGATGATGTTGAAAGGGAAAAAGATGTGATCGCCCAGGAAATAAAAATGATCGAGGATAGTCCAGAAGAATATATATACGACATGTTTAATGCCTCTTATTTTAAAGGTAATTCCCTCGGCATGCCAATTCTTGGTAAAAAGGAAAATATAGGGCAGTTTACAAGGGAAGAGTTAATAAAACACTTTCAAAAATATTATTCTCCTCACAATATAATTATCACAGCAACAGGGAGAATAGACCACGAAGCCTTTGTCGGGAAGATTGAAAAATTATTACAGGACCTGGGAGAACAGGGTGACCATGAAACATTTATAAAAAGCCCGGACCCCTGCAAGGGTATGAACATTTACGAAAAAGACCTGGAACATATCTATTTATGCATAGGAACTGATGGTGTAAGTCAGATTGACAAAAAAAGGTATTCCCTTTACATACTCAATACTATTATGGGCGGGAGTATGAGCTCCCATTTGTTCCAGGAGATCAGAGAAAAAAGAGGGCTTGTGTACAACGTGTATTCCTATGTAAATTGCTATCATGATACAGGTACATTTGGTATATCAACATCTACATCCCAAGAATTTGTTGAAGAAGTCCTGACACTTATAAAAGAAGAGATTATGAGAATAAGGGATAAAGGAATCACTGATGCAGAGCTCGCCTTCTCAAAAAAACATATTAAAGGAAATCTCTTTATTTCCTTAGAAAGTTCAGAAACAAGGATGGGAAGGCTTGCAAAAAATGAGATATACTTTGGAGGTTATATCCCTTTAAAAGAAACATTAAGGGAAATAGACAGTATTAAAAAACCTCAGGTTGACGAAATAGGGAGAACAATTTTTAACAAACCTGAAGAAATATCACTTACAATACTTGGTAACGTAGATAAAGAAAAAATAGAAAAGCTATGGAAGAGTTAGAAGTCCATGTTTCAAAAAAAGAAGGGGCCCACCTCCCGGGATATGCAACCAAAGCATCATCCGGAATGGACCTTTTTGCATTATTAGATAAACCTTTAATCCTGAAACCCTATGAAAGATCACTGATACCAACAGGTATATACATAAGTATTCCAGATGGATACGAGGCAGAAATAAGACCGAGGAGTGGGATAGCAAACGAATTTGGGGTAACAGTACTTAATACCCCGGGCACCATAGATGCAGACTACAGGGGTGAAATTAAGGTTCTCCTTATAAACCTTGGTAGCGAACCCTTTACTGTAAAAAACGGTGATAGAATCGCCCAGATGATCTTTAAAAACATTGTAAAGGTGAACTGGAAAACAGTCGAAGAGCTGCCTGAAACAAAAAGGGGTAAGGGTGGATTTGGCTCTACGGGTCTTTAGATGAATTTATACCATTGCCTTGATAACTTTATAAGTTATCTTACAGCAGAAAGGGGTGCATCGCCTCATACTGTGGATGCATATAACAGGGATATTGTTGCTTTTATAAAATTCTTCGAGGAAAATTCTCTCCATGAAACAGATAGAAAAAATGTTGAAACATATATAGGTCATTTAAGAGAAAAAGGTAAAAAAACAAGGAGTATCGTGAGGGCCATTTCGGCCCTTAGGAGTTTTTTTAACTTTCTCCTCGCTGATGGTAAAATATCTCACAATCCACTTGAAGATATTGAGATACCTAAGTATAAATCCCCAATCCCCGAAGTCCTGAGCGAACAGGAGGTAGTTGAACTGCTCCAGTTACCGACAGGGTCAAGGACATCTATAAGAGATAAAACGATACTCGAACTTTTATACGCAACGGGGTTAAGGGTATCCGAGCTTATCAAGTTGAACAAAAGCGATGTGAATCTGGAAGGCGGTTTTTTAATCGCATCAGGAAAAAGGTCTAAAGAAAGGGTTGTGCCCTTTGGAACATACTCTAAAGAGGCCATAAAATCGTACCTTGAAAATGAAAAGCCAAAAGGGACCTATTTATTTCCAAATAAAAGGGGGGGGACGCTCACAAGACAGGCTATATGGAAAATTATAAGGAAATACGGATTAAAAATGGCAAAAACCCATATTTCTCCCCATACCATGAGGCATACCTTTGCAACCCACCTTCTTGAAGGTGGAGCTGATTTACGTTCGATTCAAATTTTACTTGGCCATGAAGACATTTCGACAACTCAAATATATACACATGTGGATACCAAAAGACTCAAAGAAATCCATAAAAAATATCATCCAAGGGGCTAATGAAGGTCATTACGAGTCATAACAATGCAGATTTCGATTCCCTCTCCTCTATGGTTGCTGCAAAAAAATTGTATCCCGATGCACTACTTGTTTTCCCTGGTTCACAGGAAAAAACCCTGAGGGAATTTCTTATCCACTCCACCCTTTACCTTTTCGACATAGCGAAAATAAAAAAAATAGATTATGGTACTATTGACACACTTATTTTAGTAGATACAAGACAAAAAACAAGGATAGGTGATTTTTCCAAGATTATAGATAGTAAGAAGGCAAAGATCCATATATACGACCACCATCCCAATTCCAGGGATGATGTCAAGGGGGATTTAGAGTTCATAAAAAGTACAGGTGCTACTGTCACATTACTTATATCGATTCTCAGGGAAAAGGGGATTGATATATCCCCCGAAGAGGCAACGATAATGATGCTCGGTATTTATGAAGAAACAGGCAGCTTTCAATATCCATCTACCACCACACAAGACTTTGAAGCAGCATCCTTCTTGTTATCAAAGGGGGCAAATATTAACCTCGTTTCAGACATGCTTGTAAAAGAACTCACCCCCGAACAGGTATTTCTCCTCCACGACATTATAAACAATGCATCGGTCTACAATATAAATGGTATTGATATAATTATCACTGAAGGGAGTACAGAAAATTATGTTGGTGACCTTGCAGTTATTGTTCACAAATTTCGCGATATGGAGAACATCAATGTAATTTTTGCCCTTTTCAGAATGGAAGATAGGGTATACATCATTGGAAGAAGCAGGATTCCGGAAGTCGATGTGGGACATATTCTTTCTTTACTTGGCGGGGGAGGTCACAAAGAGGCAGCTTCTTCTACAGTAAAGGACCTGACCATTATAGAAGCAAAAGAAAAACTAATAGAACATTTGAAGTACAACGTAAAACCTCTTTGGAGGGCAAGGGATATTATGTTTTTCCCCGTCAAATCAGTTGATGCAGAGTGCTCTATCCATGAGGCAAAAGGCCTTATGCTCAAATATAACATAAATGCCTTAACTGCTATATCGAACGGCAAGGTTGTGGGTATAATTACAAGACAAATAGTAGAAAAGGCTGCGTTTCATAAGTTAGAGAACATACCTGTGAGGGAGTATATGTTCACCGAATTCAAAACGGTAAAGCAAGAAGATTCCATAGAAAAGGTGAAAGAAATAATAATCGGGAGTAACCAGAGATTCCTTCCTGTAACTAAAGAAGGGGAGCTGATAGGCGCTATAACACGGACAGACCTTTTAAGGATACTTGAAGATGATATTTCAAAGACTGTCTTTGGAAAGCTTGAGTTTCACGAGATGTATCAGAAAAGAAAAAACGTGAAGAAATTGATGGAAGAAAGGCTGGATAAAAAAACATTAAAAAGACTAACAGAGATTGGGAACCTTGCAGACACAATGGGATATCATGCCTATCTGGTGGGCGGATTTGTAAGGGATCTTCTCCTCAGAAATGAAAATTATGATATAGATATCGTAATAGAAGGTGATGGAATAACATTCGCCGAGGAAATGGTAAATGCATTCAATGTCAAAATAAGACCACATACAGAGTTTGCTACTGCAAAAGTCATCTATCAGGATGGGTTTAAAATGGATATAGCTACAGCAAGGTTAGAATACTATAAAGCCCCTGCTGCATTACCCGTTGTTGAACATAGCTCATTAAAGCTTGATTTGCACCGAAGGGATTTTACAATAAATACCCTTGCCATATCATTAAATAAAAATACCTTTGGGCAACTAATCGATTTTTTTGGTGCTCAAAGAGACATAAAAGAAAAGACGATAAGGGTACTCCACAGTTTGAGTTTTGTTGAAGACCCGACCAGGGTATTCAGAGCAATAAGATTTGAAAATAGATTTGGTTTTCAAATCGGCAAGCACACATTAAACCTTATAAAGAACGCAATAAAAATGAATTTTCTCTCCAAGATAAAAGGTAAAAGAATATGGACCGAATTATCACTCATCATGCTGGAAGATGAACCGGAAAAAATTCTTAAAAGGCTACAGGAGCTTGACCTTTTAAAGTTCATATCCCCTTACCTGATCTTCAATAAAGACAAGGAAAAACTCTTTAACCAGATGCATGCTGTATTCAAATGGTACGAATTGTTATACAGAGGAAAACCCTGCGACAGGCTCCCGTATTACATTTTAGGGTTGATAGACCATATGAAGCATGAAGAGGTTGTAGAGTTTTGTAAAAAAACTGAAATGACAGAAACACTTAAAAAAAGAACTATTGAAAATATTGAGAAAATAAGGGATACATTGGTAAAACTTGGAACAGGTATTGTGGGTATGAAAAAGAGTGAAATCTACAAACTTTTTGAACCACTTTCTCAAGAAGGAAAGCTCTTTATTATGGCAAAGACAAAATCTGAAGAGATAAAAAAGGCTTTATCAAATTATATTACCTATATAGACACATTCAAAACAATCCTGACAGGAGAAGACTTAAAAAAGCTGGGGATTAAGGAAGGACCTCTGTACAAGGAGATATTGGACAAACTGAAAGAGGCAAAGATTGACATGAATTTAAAAACAAAAGAAGAAGAGACAAACTTTATAAAAAATCATTTATTAGAAAAGGGCATCGAAGTATGAATCTCTTAGTTCCAACCCTTGAAGTAAAAATGGAATGCTATGAAGGCCCACTTGCTGTTTTAATCACCCTTATTAAAAGGAATAAGGTAAGTATCTGGGATATACCGTTATCCACGATTACTGAAAGGTTCCTTCAATATGTGGAGCTTGTAAGCGAGATGAACCTTAAAATTGCAGAAGACTTTATAGAGATGGCTTCGCTCTTAATTTTTATAAAATCGAGGATGCTGCTCCCCTCTGATGGCATAAAAGATGAGGAAAATGACCCAGGGGGAGAGCTTGTAGAAAGAATCATTGAATACGAGATGGTTAGAAGCATGGCAAATACGATTGATAGCCTACCCATGCTCAATAGAGATGCCTTCTCCCGGGGAAGAAAATCCATAGATGGGGAAGAAGATTATAACCTCCTTTTACTCTGCAATGTCTTCTTTGAACTGATAAAAAGCAAAGAAGAGAGTTACATTGTAATAAATGAAATAAAACCAACCCTTGAAGAAAAATTAAAGATGCTGATAACGATTCTTGATACATCCGGCCTTTATGTATGGGATATGAAACAAAGAGAAGAGCAATCAGAAAAGATAGCCACAATTCTGGGAATACTCGAGTTGACAAAGATAAGGGTGGCGACACTTTCCCAGAGAAGGCCCTTTGGAAAGATAATACTCAAGAAAAGAATAGCAATCAGCGATCAGCAAGATCAAAGGAATCTTTAGCTGATGGCTTAAGTGCTAAAGGTTTAATGCTTGAAAAGAGAGGTTAATATGGCTCATGGGAGAATCAAAATAGCTTTGCTTATTATCCTGATAATCATAGTACTCACCTTTTTTGTGTCATTGATAGCGGGAATTATTGGCAAACCATTTGGAGGAAAAATTGGTGTGGTAGAAATAGAGGGCGTGATAACTCAATCTAAAGATGCTATGGAAGATATTGTAAAATTCAAAGAAGATGAGGGCATAAAAGGCGTAATAATAAGGATAAACTCTCCAGGCGGTTCAGTTGCGCCAACCCAGGAGATACAAAGGGAAGTAAAAAAACTAAGAGAAAAAAAGAAGGTCTACGTCTCGATGAGTTCTGTATGTGCTTCAGGTGGATATTATATTGCCACTGCCGGTGAAAGAATATACGCCAATCCTTCTACTATCACAGGTAGTATAGGGGTAATCATGGAACACGCGGTCATAGAAGACCTTTTAAAAAAGGTGGGGATCCAGACCGATTCTATCAAATCAGGTGAATATAAAGACGCTGGAACACCTTTCAGGAAGATGAAAGAAGAAGAAAAAAGATACCTGAATGAGTTATTGAACAACATCCACGAACAGTTCATAAAGGATGTGGCGGAAGGAAGAAAGATGTCTATAGATAGGGCAAAAAAATTGTCAGATGGAAGGGTATATACAGGCACACAGGCAAAAGACCTGGGACTTGTGGATAATATCGGAACATTTTATGACACGGTGGATGATATGAAAAAGACATTGAACATAAAAGGGAAGCCTGTTCTCGTGTATGGAAAAAGGCCATTCTCTTTTCTGAAATGGCTCGTTTCATCCATATCAAACGAGTTAATTTCCCAATACTTTTCTTCCCCCTTCAAGTACCTTTTTAGCCCTTAATGGTTATTTTAATGTTCCCCTTGCTTTAGCTTCATGCCTACTTTC
>JAPLKF010000024.1 GCA_026388215.1 Pseudomonadota bacterium
ATGAATACACTCGGTGGATACGCCAATATCTACGGTATAATCGACCTTTCAGGAGCCACCCCGTACATATATGCGACTGGTAAGGTTAGTAGAATAACCGGTGGCATGTTTCTGAAGGCTTTCGGGGAAGAGACGCATGTACTTGATAGCAGGGCAATGTTATATGGAAGCTTATCATCCGAAGGGAACAATATGAAAGGGCTTCTCAGCAGGATGAACGGTAACCTCATCGTGTATAGTAAGGGTGGTGTGATAAAAAAGTGGAATCTTCTCTCAAAGATATTTGGACTTTTAAATGTCTATGACCTTCTTAAAGGTAAGATAGATTTAAAACAGGAGGGCCTGTCATACAAAAGGATGGGGGCAACCTTTACTGTTAAGAACGGTATTTTTAATACAAAGGATTTCCTTATAGATAGCCCATCTATGTTAATAACCGGAAATGGCAATCTGGACATGAATAAAAATGAAATAGATGGGAGTATCGCTGTATCACCCCTTGTTACCGTGGACAGAATTATAAATAAGATCCCCATCCTGAGAAAAATTATCAGGGTAAAAGAGAAGGGTTTTCTCTACACAGCCTACAATGTAAAAGGGCCGATAAATGACCCTGATATAAGTTTAAATTTCACAGAAAGTATCGGCGGCGGAATGGTTGATATATTGAGAAACATACTGGTCTTACCAAAAGAGGTTTTTGAAGAATGAAGATAGGGATCATTGGTTCTGGCAAGGTAGGCATATCAATAGGATATGTGATGAGAAAAAGGGGGCTTGATATTATAGGGGCCTCTGACATAAGAAAGGCACAGCTTAATGTCGCAAGGAGATATTTAGGCAATGACTGTATTTACACAACAGATAATAGTGAGATTGTAAAATCTTCGGATATCATAGGTATAACAACACAGGATGGTGAGATCAAAAAGGTAGCAAAAGAGATTTTCAAAGGCTTTAAAACAGTAAAAAACAAATTATTCTTTCATACAAGCGGCGCCCACCCCTCTTCCATTCTTTCCCCTCTTGAGAAAAAGGGGGCTATTCTCGGTTCTCTACATCCCCTTCAAACCTTTCCTGATATCGATAGCGCAATAAATGTCCTGCCAAGCACATATATATTTATTGAAGGTGACAAAAAGGCCCTCAAACGATTGGAATTTTTGGGAACACACATCGGTTATAAGGTTGTAACAATAGAGGGTAAAAACAAAGTGCTTTATCATCTCTCTGCAGTATTTGTATGTAACCTTTTGTGTGCACTACTCTATGCTGGTGAAGGCATCATGGACAGGATTGGTATAGAACTTGAGCCATTTTTTCCTATCATTAACGCCACACTAAAAAATATCGAGACTAAAGGTCCGTTTATGTCGCTCACAGGGCCAGTGATTCGGGGCGATGTTGGTACTATTATTGACCATATCCAGGCAATGGGCAATATGAAACTGCAAAAAAGGATATATAAGGGCCTTTCCTTAGCTGCTCTCGATCTGGTAAAAAAAAGAAAGATTCTAAATAAAGAGGTATTGGAGCTTTTAAAAAATGTATTGGAGGAAATATAGATTTATAAGGGGTCGAGGGTATCACTCGAACCCTCAACCCCTTGAATCCTTGAACCCTTGGTAGTTGCGGGGTTAAGCTATTATGATGGAGTTAATGATTGAGAAAGCAATAGACAAACTGATTGAGACAAAATTTCTCCTTGTCATTACAGGTGCAGGGATATCCGCAGAAAGCGGCATACCAACATTCCGGGGGAATGACGGCCTATGGCAGAATTACAGGGCAGAAGACCTTGCAACCCCATGGGCATTTGAGCGCGATCCTGATACGGTCTGGAAATGGTACGATTGGAGACGGGGAATAATCGGAAAGGCAGAACCAAATCTTGGTCACCTCGCTATAAAACAATTTGAAGACCTTTTTGATAACTTTTTCCTCATCACCCAGAATGTAGACGGTCTCCATGGAAGGACAGGAATAAAGAACATGGTTGAGATCCACGGAAACCTGTGGAGGGTAAGATGCATGAAAGACAGTAAGACCTCCATGCTTATGGATGTCCCGTTAAAGACAATTCCCCCTACGTGTGAATGTGGAGGGTTGTTACGGCCTGACGTCGTCTGGTTTGGAGAATCTATCCCACAATCCTGGATTGAAAAGGCTTACAGAGTTATGGAGATGTGCGATACACTCATCGTGGCAGGCACATCAGGGGTTGTATATCCGGTAGCCTCCTTCCCGCAGACTGTGAAGGATAACGGCGGTTCTGTGATAGAAGTGAACCTTGAGCCAACACCGATAAGCACCATAGCGGACATATCTCTTTTTGGAAAATCTGGTGACATCCTGCCCAAGCTTGTACAAGGCATGATTGAAAGAAACCGTGACGCGTAACGCGTGAACCGTCTATCCTGTCTGTTCAGTCTTTCCTGTCTATTTTGTCATAACCAGAGAGATGATATACGGTATACGGTTTTACAAGTGTTCCGGCGATAAAAGCCGTAAGTGGTAAGTCGGGAGTGGTGAGTAGAAAATTGCTTAACGCCGGAAGAACTTTTCCTGAGCGCGATATCGAGCATTTCTTGGTGGCCACCCATGTTATACTTCCATGGGTACCCGGCTGAAGGTTGCGTTCCGACCTGTCTGCCGACAGGCAGGAGGACAATGTTGCTCACATCCGTTCGCAATGAAACCGTACGTGCTGTCTTAAGTGCGAAGCACGAGTTCACGAATTGAGTGAATTCCGAGTCCGGGTACCCGCTTGCGGGTGGGGTAAGAAACGCGGAGCCGGAGCGTCGAGGGAAACAGTGTTCCGGCGCACAATAATAGGAAATTTTCACACAGCCCTGTGCCTCGCCTATCACGGGTTCTCAAGAGGGCACATTTTTTCTTGAATAGCAAGGACAGATATACTATTCTTTTTTCAACATGGATTTGAGACATCTGGAAACATTTGCGAAGGTTGCTGAACTGAAGAGCTTCACAAAGGCAGCAGATGTGCTCTATCTCACACAACCCACAGTGAGTAAGCAGATAGTAGATCTGGAAAGATATTTTAATGTGAGATTAATTGACAGAACAAAAAGAAATGTAATGCTTACTAAAGCAGGAGAAATTTTACTCAAATATGCGAAAGACTTTCTCTATTTAAAAAAAGAAACAGCTGATGCAATAGCTGCCTTCAAGGGTTTAAAAAAGGGTGCCATCCTTGTGGGGGCAAGCAACATACCAGGTGTATATATTCTCCCGCAGGCGTTAAATATCTTTAAAAAACAATACAACGGAATTGAGATAAGGCTTACCATCTCTGATACAAAAGATGTGATAAACAAGGTGGAGCAGGGTGAAATTGATGTAGGTTTTGTCGGGGCAAAAGATGAAACAAAAAAGATAGAATACAAGAGGTTTCTTGATGATACCATTGTCATCGCTGCTCCGTGTCAATACCCGGACTCCATAAATATAAATCACCTGAAAGATTACCCTTTGATTGTCAGAGAATCCGGCTCAGGCACAAGGAATAGCTTTGAACAGGCTTTAAGGAAGTTAAAAGCTGCCGCTCCAGCAGATTTAAAAATAGCCGCAGAACTATCTGATACAGAAGCAATAAAGGAAGCGATAAAGGATGGGATGGGAATATCTTATATCTCAAAAAGGGCAATAAACAATGATGTTATAAAGGGTAACCTTAAAATCTTGCATGTCGAAGGATTCCCGGATATAAAAAGGTCTTTTTACATTATTACAAAGAAAGGGAAAACCATCTTGCCACAGGTGAAGGCATTGATAGAAATCATAGATAAATGGAGAGGACATGAGAAAGCTTAAATGGATAATCATTCTTATATTTCTAACCTGTATTACAACCAATACTGAAGCCAAGATTTACCTTGATATCTATGGAAAGACCTTTAAAAAGATCACGATAGGGGTACCTTCCTTCAAAAGTGAAACAATTGATAGATTGAGGGCAGATATGAGCGAACTTTTAAATAAAGACCTGGACATATCCGGGTTCTTTATTGTCGCACCAAGTTCACTCCTCGATAGAGAACTTTCCGATGAAGGGATAGAAAAACAGGAGATAAAATTTGGGAATTGGCGGTCCATTGGCATTGAACTTTTATGTAAAGGCAAACTCCAGCAAAAGGATGGCGAGATAATACTTGAAGCGTATCTCTACGATACCATTGATGGTTCCCTGATGCTTGCAAAAAGATATAGAGCAAAATCAGAAGAATGGAGAAAGATAGTTCACAGGCTTGCAGACGATATAGTACTAACTGTTACAGGCGAAAAAGGGATTATGAGTTCAAGGATAGTTTTTGTTGCAGGGGGCAGGAGCCAGAAAGAAATATACACAGCAGACCTCGATGGACACAACACAAAAAGGCTCACGAATTTCAGGAGCATAACGGTCCTGCCATCAGTCTCTCCTAATGGGAAGTACTTAGCGTACACTTCCTATAAAGAAGGGAAACCCAATCTTTTTATTATGGATTTAGAAAAAAACAGGGAGATTCATGTAGAGAGAGGAGAGGGGATGAAGTTTGGAACAACCTGGATAGGCAAAGCAACGTTAGGGTTTTCACACACTTCAGGCAGATATTCTTCTATATACACCTTTGACATAGAAAAAAGTGATAAAAGGTTGATACTGAGCAAAGAAGGTATATATACCTCACCCTCGTTCTCCCCGGATGGTACAAAAATGGTGTTTGTTTCAGATATGTATGGAACTCCCCAGATTTTTATGCAAGACCTCCCTTCAGGGAACATAAAAAGGCTCACATACTATGGAAACTATAATACTTCACCCTGTTTTTCTCCAAAGGGGGATTTAATCGCCTTTGTATCCAGCATTGAAGGTTCCTTTGAAATATGTGTAATGAATGCTGACGGTTCCAATCAAAGGGTGCTGACAAATGGGGGTATAAATGATTCTCCACAGTTTTCACCCTGCGGGAGGTATATCATATACTCATCAAAAAGGGGAGGGAGATATAATATTTATATGATGCTGTATAATGGCGAGGGCAAGAGGATGTTGAAGTTTACAGAGGGGGATGCAGAACAACCAAAATTTATACCTTAGAAGAACAGGGGCCTATCCCCTATAGTATTAATAAAGGAGGTTTTATGAAATATTTCATTATTTTAATAACTGTCCTATTCATTTTCTGTGGATGTGCTCCAAAGGTAGTTCAACTCGAACAACCCGGGGCTATAGGGAAAGAAGGACCAGCATTTGGAAAAGGGGAAAAAGAAGGTGGTGTTACAGAGGAAGAATTAGCAAGGTCAAGGCAGGAGAGGGAAAGATCGATGCTTGAAGAAATGAAAAAATCCCTTTTAAAAGATATCTATTTTGAATTTGACAGTTATGTCGTCAAGGCAGATGAGCTTCCCAGACTAAAAGAGATAGGGAGCTGGCTAAAAAATTACAAGGATATAAGAATCACAGTAGAAGGACATTGTGACGAAAGAGGCTCAGCAGAGTATAACCTCGTGCTCGGACAAAAAAGGGCTGAAACAGTAAAGGATCATCTGGTAAAATTAGGGGTCGATGAAAAAAGAATCAAGACAATATCTTACGGTAAAGAGCTTCCTCTCGATCCAGGCCATACAGAAGAAGCATGGGCAAAAAACAGACGTGCCCACTTTAAGATTGACTAAAAGAGGGGTGAGACATGTTAAACAAATTCAAACTAAACAACAAAACCCAGGGGTCAAGGGGTCAAGGGGTCAAGGGGTCAAGAAAAAATCACTCGACCACTCGAATCCTTGAATCCTTGAATCCTCAAATCTTTATTATCCTTTCTCTTGTTATGATTGGTATGTTCGGTTGTGCATCTACAGAAGAGACAACAGAATTGAGGAGTAGTATTACATCGATATACAACGAGTTCAACCTTTATAGAGAAGAAACAGACAAGAAATTATCCAATATAGTAAAAGAGGACGAAAACATAAGAAAACAATTCATCAATCTGTCTAATTCGATTGACAGTAGAGAGGATAACACAAAGATTATAATGGGAAAATTGGACGAATTGGAACACCAGTTAAGAACATACTGGAACGAGACAAAGAGTGAAATAAACCTATTGAAAAAAGGAGGTGGCAAAACACAAATAGTTCCTCAGTTAGGAGAAACAAACTATGAAACTCAATATAAAGAGGCATTTGATACCTTTCAAAAGGGCATGTATGAAGACTCCATAAAGAAATTTTCAGAATTTATTGAGTCTAATGCAGGAACACCCCTTATACCAAACGCATACTACTGGATAGGGGAGAGTTATATTATGCTCAAGAATTATGAAAAGGCAATCCTCTATTTTCAAGAAATAATCGACAAATACCCAAAGAGTGAAAAGGCTCCAAGGGCTCTGCTTTTACAGGCAGAGGCGTTCAATTCTGTAAATGACAAAAAGAGTTCTATAACTATTTTAAAAAGGGTTATAGAACTCTTTCCAAAAACTGAAGAGGCAGTTATAGCGGAGAGGAAGTTAAGAGCCCTCAACCTCAACTAATTCCTCGTGCCCTTCCTCTGTCTTATCAAGAACTGCCATATCGTAGCTTCTGTACCTTGAAAAACCTGTTCCTGCAGGGATAATCCTCCCCATGATTACATTTTCTTTAAGTCCCCTCAGATAATCTACCCGCCCTTCTATTGAGGACTGGGTGAGGACCTTTGTTGTATCCTGAAAACTTGCTGCAGAAATAAAACTATCTGTGATTAGTGAAGCCTTTGTTATTCCGAGGAACAAGGGTTCTGCTTGAGCAGGTCTTCCCCCTATCTCTATCACCCGTTTATTTTCTTCTTCAAATATCCACCACTCGACAGGTTCATCTATGATAAAGTTCGTATCACCAACATCCTTTATTCTTACTCTCTTCAGCATCTGCCTTACGATAATTTCTATATGCTTATCGTTTATCTTAACCCCCTGTAATTGATAGACTTCCTGAATTTCGTCCACGAGATAGCGGGCAAGGGCTTTTGGCCCACTTATATGTAATATGTCGTGGGGGTTTACAGGACCGTCCATAAGCGGTTCTCCAGCTTTTATATAATCCCCCTCATGTACAATGACATGCTTGCCCCTGGGGATTATATACTTTTTTGGTTCCCCTCTTTCCGGGTTGACGATTATCTCTCTCCTGCCCTTGGACATTTTGCCAAAAGAGACAAATCCATTCACCTCGCTCACGATAGCATTTTCTTTGGGTCTCCTTGCCTCAAAAAGTTCCGCTACCCTTGGAAGGCCTCCTGTAATATCCTTGGTTTTTGTAGTTTCTCTTGGCATCTTCGATATTACATCGCCGGCATAGATATTGTCACCTTCATTTACCACTATGTGTGCTCCTACAGGCAATATATACCTTGCAGGGTTTGTTGTGCCGGGAATGGTTTTTGTTTTACCCTTTCCATCCTTGATAGAAATTCGGGGTCTTTTTTCCTGATCTTTCGGTTCAATGATAACCCTGTATGAAAGGCCTGTAACTTCATCCTTACTCTCCTGCATTGTTTCGCCTTCGATGATGTCACCGAATTTGACCTTTCCTGATTCTTCAGAAAGAATTGGGATTGTATAGGGATCCCATTCTGCTAATATCTGACCTTCAGTGGCGTAAAGACTTTTCGGACAACTCTTTGGAAAGATTGATTCTAAAATCAACCTATTTAACTTTAAAATGTTATGTTGCTGCTTTTCAGATAACTTTAAAAAGTTTTTGTTGCGATAGCTTTCTGTTTCAGAAATAAGTTTCTGTACATATACAGTCAATTTTAAAGACTTACCTTTTTTCTTCAAGCATAGATCATAAAAGTTAGGAACCTCTAAAATCTTATTTAAGTCTTCAACTGTATTACTCGATATCTTGAACTCCTTTCCATATCCATATTTATTTATTTCCTTACACAGGGCATCGACTCTCAAACCACGGGTAAATTGATCCACATAAAATTCGTATGAACCTTTTTTAAGTTTAGCTCCGTATATCACCGGGTACCTTTCTCTATCCCTTCCAGCTCCATCAACAATGGCAATTTCGCCATTCCTGTTCATTACAACGGGGATACCATCCCTGTTCAAAATGACCTTTACATTTGCAGACTCCACATATCCTTCGTTCCTTGCTTCCAATGTGGATTGTTCAACCCTTCTTGATGCCGCTCCACCTATGTGGAAGGTTCTCAGTGTAAGCTGTGTTCCAGGTTCTCCAATAGATTGTGCAGCAATAATCCCAACTGCTTCACCTATGCTTACCAGCCGACCCCTCGCAAGGTCCCTTCCATAGCATAAGACACAAACACCTCTCTTTGACCTGCAAGTAAGAACAGAACGGATTTTTACCTTTTCATACCCAGCATCCTCTATTTTTTTAAGGTGGTTTTCTCTGATTTCCTCATTTTTCCTGACTATAATCTCTCCATCGGGGTCTTTCAGATCCTCGAGCACGACCCTTCCAAGGATTCTTGCGCCTAAATGTTCTATTACTTCACCGCCCTCCATTAAAGAACTCACCTCAATACCATCAAAGGTGCCACAATCATATTCCGTTGCCACAACATCCTGAGCCGCATCAACAAGCCTTCTTGTAAGGTAGCCTGCATTTGCCGTTTTTAGTGCAGTATCAGCGAGACCTTTCCTTGCGCCATGAGTGGATATAAAGTACTGCAAAACGTCAAGACCTTCTCTAAAGTTACTTGTAATTGGTGTCTCTATGATCTCGCCAGAGGGTTTTGCCATAAGCCCCCTCATGCCTGCAAGCTGTCTTATTTGCTGTGCATTTCCCCTTGCACCGGAATGGGCCATCATGAATATAGGGTTGAGGCTATTCTGATACTCTATCTTACCATCAGGGCTTATAACCTTTTCCGATCCAAGTTCCCTCATAAGCTCATCTGCTATTTTTTCTGTTACATCCGCCCATACATCTATGACCTTATTATATCTCTCTCCATCGGTTATCAAACCTTCGGAGTGCTGTTTCTGAAAAATCTTTACCTCTTTCTTTGCTCTCTCAATGAGCTCTTTCTTTTTCTCGGGGATTTTCATATCATCGATGCTTATCGAAATACCTCCCAGTGTGGCATAATAAAAACCCAAATCCTTCAACCTGTCAGAGAGGATAACTGTACTTTTTTCTCCTCCTTCCCTGTAACACTTGTCAATAAGTTGAGCTATTGTCTTCTTATCCATTACCCTGTTTATCAGAGTAAAAATCTCTTTCAATATTGTTTGTCTCTTTTCTTCCCTCCACTCCATCAAGGCATCTTCAATGACATCTCTCAATATCATTCTTCCTGTGGTTGTATCGACCAGGGTACCATCAATTCTCACCTTTATATTCGCGTGTAAATCAACCTCACCTGCGTCATAAGCAATCCTTACCTCTTCTGGATCTGAAAATATCTTACCTTCACCTTTTCTGTATTTCCTATCTACCGTTAAATAATAGAGACCAAGTACTATATCCTGTGTCGGCACGATGATAGGCCTGCCATTTGCAGGTGAAAGAATATTATTTGTTGACATCATCAAGACCCTCGCTTCAGTCTGGGCTTCTACCGAAAGAGGCACATGAACCGCCATCTGGTCACCATCGAAGTCTGCGTTGTATGCGGGACAGACAAGGGGATGCAGCTGTATTGCCTTCCCGTCAATAAGTAACGGCTCGAAGGCCTGGATACCTAACCTATGAAGGGTTGGGGCCCTGTTCAGTAGTACCGGATGTTCTTTTACTACCTCTTCAAGTACATCCCATACCTCAGGTCTTTCTTTTTCAACAATCTTCTTCGCATTTTTTATTGTGGTAGCATATCCCTTCTTTATCAGCCTGTTATACACAAAAGGTTTAAAAAGCTCTAAGGCCATATATTTTGGAAGACCACATTGGTGTAATCTGAGTTCAGGACCAACAACAATAACAGACCTACCGGAATAGTCTACTCGTTTTCCAAGGAGGTTCTGGCGGAACCTTCCCTGCTTGCCTCTGAGCATATCACTCAAGGACTTAAGGGGCCTCTTGTTTGCCCCTGTAACCACCCTGCCTCTTTTCGAATTATCAAAAAGGGCATCCACTGCCTCTTGCAACATTCTTTTCTCGTTTCTGATGATAATTTCAGGGGCATTGAGTTCCATTAATCTCTTCAACCTGTTGTTTCTATTTATCACTCTCCTGTACAGGTCATTGAGGTCCGAAGTTGCAAACCTCCCACCATCTAACGGGACAAGCGGCCTTAGTTCTGGAGGAAGTACAGGAATAATATCAAGTATCATCCATTCAGGCTTGACACCTGAAATCATGAATGCATCTACAACTTTAAGTCTTCTTGCAAGCTTCTTCTTTTTTGCATCACTTGAGGTCTCTCTCATTTCCTCTCTCAGTCGCTTTGTAAGTTCCTCTATATCTATCTTTTTCAAACATTCCCTTACGGCCTCAGCGCCTATCCCTCCTACAAATGTCTCTCCATACTTCTCTTTTGCTTCCAAATATTTTTCTTCAGTAATAAGTTCGCAAAACTCGTATGGAGATGAACCAGGTTCAATAACTATATACATCTCGAAATATAAAACCCTTTCCACTTCTTTTATTGTCAGCTCAAGTAATGTCCCGATTTTACTCGGCATACTTTTCAAAAACCATATATGGGCGACAGGGCAGGCAAGCTTTATATGGCCCATCCTCTCTCTTCTTACCTTTGATTGTATTACCTCTACTCCACACTTTTCACATATAATACCCCTGTGTTTCATCCTTTTATATTTTCCACAGATACATTCATAATCTTTCACAGGGCCAAAAATCTTTGCACAGAATAAACCGTCTCTCTCTGGCTTGAAGGTTCTGTAATTTATCGTCTCCGGCTTTTTCACCTCTCCATATGACCATTTCTCAATAAGCTCTGGAGAGGCTAAAGATATCTTGATAGCCGCATAGCTTAACGGGTCTTTCTGTTTATCAAAAGCCTTAAAATATTCTTCCAATGTATTGCCTCCTTCTTAATGCAGTTCTAAGTTTTTAGTTTTGAGTTAAGATCCTGCAACGACTTAGGCACTTAGCACTCAACACTGCCTTCCTCATTCTTCTTTTATGAGGTCAACGTTAATACATAAGCTCTGCAATTCCTTTACCAGCACGTTAAAAGATTCAGGCAAGCTCGGTTCAAGCACATCTTCGCCTTTTACAATAGCCTCGTAAGCCCTTATCCTTCCATTTACATCATCAGACTTAATTGTAAGAAATTCCTGCAAGGAATAAGCAGCTCCGTATCCTTCAAGTGCCCACACTTCCATCTCTCCAAGCCTCTGGCCACCAAATTGCGCTTTCCCTCCAAGGGGTTGCTGGGTAACAAGCGAATAAGGCCCTATGGATCGTGCGTGAATCTTATCGTCAACAAGATGATGCAATTTCAAGAAATACATGTAACCAACTGTGATTTTGTGGTGGAAGGGCTCCCCTGTTCTCCCATCATATAATGTAGTTTGTCTACTTTCTGGTAACCCTGCCATCTTAAATAATTTATCTATCTCTTCTTCTTTGGCGCCATCAAAAACAGGTACTGAAACATTAATACCTTCTCTCATCTGGCTTGCAAGGTTTATTATTTCTTCATCATCCAATTTTTCTAAGAAACTTCCTATCCCCCCGTCTCCAAACACCTTCTTAATGTGTCTTTTTATCACATCAGGGGAACAGCAATTTTTGTAGTAATTATCTACCAGTTCACCGATCTTCTTCCCAAGTTCCTTTGCTGTCCACCCCAGATGGGTTTCCAGAATCTGGCCTGCATTCATTCTCGATGGAACTCCAAGTGGATTCAGGACAATATCAATGGGCGTCCCATCTTCCATGAATGGCATATCCTCTTCGGGAAGTATAACCGAGACTATCCCTTTGTTTCCATGTCGACCAGATACCTTATCTCCAACAGCAACCTTCCTTTTCATTGCCACATATACCTTGATTGTCTTGATCACGCCTGGAGGTAGTTCGTCACCTTTTTTTATCTTGTTTATCTTATCTTCATAGTAAAGCCTTATAAGCTCTATCTGATTTTCTTTGCTATCAAAAACCTTTTTAATCTTGCTCTCCAATTCCTCATTCTTAAAACTCACGTCCTGCAATCTATCCAGGTTGATATTATCGATTCTTTCTTTAGTAAAGGCTTCACCCTTTTTAATAAACGTTTTTCCCCTGTCGTCCTTAATATCGGCTGGAGCACGCTTGCCAACCAATAGACCTTTTATCTTTTCCTTCGTGCTCTCTAAAATAATCTTTACCTGGTCTTCCTGGTCTCTTAGAATATTAGATATTTCTTTATCTTCAATATCTCTACTCCTGTCGTCCTTATCAATCCCTCTACGGGATAACACTTTCACGTCAGTTACAATCCCTTCTATACCATGAGGAACTCTCAAGGATGTATCCTTTACATCCCCCGCTTTCTCACCAAAAATTGCGCGCAGCAGTTTTTCTTCAGGTGTAAGCTGGGTCTCTCCCTTTGGGGTAACCTTTCCAACGAGTATATCTCCAGGTTTTACCGTGGCCCCAATCCTTACTATACCGCTTTCATCAAGGTCTTTAAGGGTCTCATCGCCTACATTTGGAATATCCCTTGTTACTTCTTCTTTACCAAGTTTTGTATCCCTTGTCACACACTCCAGTTCCTCTATATGGATAGATGTGAAAACATCTTCCTTCACAAGCCTCTCGTTTATAAGTACGGAATCCTCATAGTTATATCCCCTCCACGGCATAAATGCCACCAGTACATTTTTGCCAAGGGCGAGTTCACCTCTGTCTGTAGAAGGACCATCTGCGAGGACATCCCCCTTCTTCACATAATCCCCTTCTTTCACAATAACCCTCTGGTTGATACATGTATCCTGATTTGACCTTCGAAATTTCAAAAGATTATAAACATCTATCTTGGTAACCGGTTCTTCGCGCCCACTTTTCTCTTCATATTTTACAATAATCCTGTTTGCATCGACACTTTTAACAACACCGCTATTCTTTGCTACTTTCGTCACCCTCGAGTCTCTTCCAACGATTTTTTCCATTCCAGTACCAATAAGCGGGGCCTCTGTAACAACCAATGGAACTGCCTGCCTTTGCATATTGGAACCCATAAGAGCACGGTTACCATCATCATGTTCTAAAAAAGGAATTAATGCAGCCGAAACGCTCACAAGTTGTTTCGGGGAAACATCCATAAGGTTCACCTGGTCGGGGCTTATTAAAAAGAATCCCCCCCCTTTTTGCGCAGAGATAAGGTCTGCCTTAAATTTACCATGTTCATCCACAGGGGCATTTGCCTGTGCAACATAGTATTGTTCCTCCTCAAGGGCACTAAAGTATCTTATCTTATCAGTCACCTTCCCATTAACTACTTCCCTGTATGGTGTTTCTATAAATCCAAATTCATTCACCTTTGCATACGTTGCAAGAGAAGCTATTAAACCGATATTTGGACCTTCAGGTGTTTCTATAGGGCATATCCTCCCATAATGGGTGGGGTGCACATCTCGAACCTCAAACCCTGCTCTTTCTCTTGTAAGCCCCCCCGGTCCTAGGGCGCTTAGTCTCCTTTTGTGTGTTATCTCGCTCAAGGGGTTTGTTTGATCCATGAACTGGGAAAGCTGGCTACTCGCAAAAAAATCTTTCACTGCGGTTGCAACAGGTTTTGGATTAACCAAGTCATGGGGCATCAAGGTTTCCATCTCCGGAAAGGTAAGTCTTTCCTTTATAGCCCTTTCCATCCTCACAAGACCCATTCTGAACTGATTCTCAAGGAGTTCACCTACTGTTCTCACCCTTCTGTTACCAAGGTGGTCTATATCATCGCCAGGTCCTCTCGAATCCTTTAACCGAATGAGATGTTTTACCACCTCGATAATATCCTCTTTTCTCAAGGTAGTAACATCAAGTGGCACATTAAGCCCAATCCTATGGTTTATCTTAAGTCTGCCCACTTTTGAAAGATCATACCTCTCAGGACTGAAGAACATATTATGAATAAGGGCCTCAGCAAATTCTATAGTAGGCGGGTCTCCTGGCCTTAATTTTCTGTATATCTGAATAAGTGATTCTTCCTTTGTAACAACCTTATCACTGAGCAATGTGTTTCTTAATGATGGACTCACATTCAGATTATCAATAAAAAGTATATCAAAGTTTTTTATCTTTTTGCTTATGAGTTTGGCCAGATCTTCCCCTGTGATTTCCCTATTTATCGGAATCAACACCTCATTTGTCTTCGGATCAAAAATATCACTTGCACTTACCTTTCCAATAATATCCTCTTCTTCAATACGTATTCTATTGATTTTGGCAAGCTCCATTTTCTTGATAATAACCTTCGTAATCTTTTTGTGTTTTTTCACCAATACTTCATTGGTTTCTTCGTTCAATATATCAGCGGGTGCTTTTTGCCCAACAAGAAGTGTAAGAGGTGTTTGTTTAAAAAGCTTTTTATCTTTTATAATAACCTTCTCTTTCTCATAAAAATAGTCAAGGATCTCCTTGTCTGTATACCCTAAAGCCTTTAAAAGTAATGTTACTGGGATTTTCTTCTTTTTATCTATCCTCACATAAATGAGTTCCTTATGGTCAAATTCAAAATCTAACCATGAACCTCTATATGGAATTATCCTCGCCGTATATGAAAAGTTTCCGCTTAAGGGTGATTTCGATTGGTCGCAATCAAAATAAACACCAGGTGATCTATGTAACTGACTGACAACAACCCTCTCGGTTCCGTTTATTATAAATGTTCCCCTCTCAGTCATAAGAGGGATTTCTCCAAAATATACATCTTGTTCCTTTACTGCCCTGATGTCTCTAATTTTTGTATCAGGATCAACGTTCCACACCACCAGTCTTATTGTAACCTTCATAGGCGTTGCAAATGTAAGCCCTCTAAAAAGGCATTCTTCTTCGGAATTTTTCGGGTCACTTATCTCGTATTTGACAAACTCAAGGGATGTTGTATCATGGGAATCTCTTATCGGAAATACACTATTGAAAACTGCCTGTAATCCTATATTCTCTCTTTTCTCCGGGGATACAGTTCTATTCAGGAATTTTTCATAAGAGTCAAGTTGAATTTCAATAAGATTAGGAATCTCAAGGATCTCTTTTATCTTCCCGTAGTTCTTTCTAAAAATCTTATTACGAAAAGTTTCCCTCATATAATTTTCACCTCTTAATTTAAGGATTCGAGGGGTCCAGGATTCAAGTGGTCAAGCGGTTTTAACCCCAGAACCCTCGAATCCCAGAACCCTCGAATCCTTTTGTTTATTACTCTACTTTTACCTTTGCACTTACCTCTTCGAGCTGTTTTTTAATATTAGCAGCCTCTTCCTTAGAAACACCTTCCTTAACAGGCTTGGGTACCCCTTCTACAAGGTCCTTTGCTTCCTTAAGGCCAAGACTTGTGATAGCCCTTACAACCTTAATCACCTGTATCTTCTTATCCGCTTCGTAGCCAGCAAGTATTACATTAAATTCTGTCTTTTCCTCTGCTACTGCCTCCTGAGCAGGTGCCGGGGCAGCCCCACCTCCTTGACCTTGTGCCATAACAGACATAGCTGCTTGTACTCCAAATTTTTCTTCTAATTCTTTTATAAGCTCTGAGAGTTCAAGGACTGTCATATTTTCAATAAATTTTATTACATCTTCTCTTTTAATGGCCATCTAATTCCTCCTTCACGCTTGTTCTTTTTTGTTTTTTATTGCATTCAAAGTTAACATAAGTTTTACAAGATTACCCAAAAGGACATACAAGAACCTCCGGGGTGTTCCCTGGAGTAAGCCAAGGAACCTGCTTACAAGTATCTCCTTTGATGGCAATGTGGCGAGTTTCATAATCTCTTCAGGGGTTATTATTTGTTCACCCAAAAACCCCGCTTTCAATCTTAAATTGGAAATCTCCTTAGAAAAACTTGATAGCACCCGTGCTGCACTTATAGGGTCTTTATAAATGCAGATGATTGCGTTGGGACCAGAAAATTTATCCCTTAACGCTTCTGCTCTTGTTCCAGCCGATGCTATCTTCAAAAGGCTATTCTTCACCACACTAAACTCAACATCCACATTCCGTAGTTCCCTTCTAAGCCGCGTTAACTGACCCATATTCATACCGCTGTATCCTGTGAGGAACATGTAATTCAATTGTTTAAGTTTTTTCTTTAATTCCTCAACTACCTTTTCCTTTTTTCTTCTTTCCAATGGTTTTCATCCCTCCTTTCTAAATATATATATATGGAAAGTCAGGGAGACCAAGTGATAAAAAGTCTCGGTAGGCCGTAATCGTTTAACACCCATGCACCTACTTTCTCTGACCTTTTCCCTATTTAGTCAAATTTCTCACATAGGCAGGATCAATTTTTATACCTGGGCTCATTGTTGTACTAACAGCGATCCCTTTTATATAAGTTCCCTTACTTGAAGGTGGTTTCAACCGAATGACTGCTTCAAGAAGTGAGTTTATATTTTCAAATAGTTTCTCTTTTCCAAAACTAATTTTACCAACAGAAACGTGGAGATTACCTGCCTTGTCGACTCTGAATTCCACCCTTCCTGCCTTCATTTCTTTTACAGTTCTGGCTATATCAAAAGTAACTGTCCCTACCTTTGGGTTCGGCATGAGTCCTTTTGGTCCCAATATCTTACCAAGTTTACTCACCATTCCCATCATGTCGGGAGTAGATATTGTTTTATCAAAATCCGCCCATCCTTTCTGAATCTTTTCAATTAAATCTTCAGCACCAACATAATCCGCACCTGCATCCTGGGCTTCTTTCTCTTTCTGGCCTTTTGCAAAAACAAGTATCCTGACCTTTTTGCCCAATCCATTCGGAAGGGCCACAGTGCCTCTCACCATTTGTTCTGAATGTCTTGGATCAACGCCAAGTCTTAAAGCTAACTCAACTGTTTCATCAAATTTTGCATAAGAAATCTGTGGAAGCATATCAAGGGCCTCTTCCATATCATATCTTTTTTCTCTATCTACCTTACTTCTCGCCTCTGAATATTTTTTCCCCATACTTGCCATATTTATATCACCTCTTATAATAAACTCTTGGAAAGGGCCGGAGGGTTCAAGGATTAGAGGGGTTCAGGGTTTTCACCTGACCCCTTGACCCCATGGCCGCTTACCCCTGTGTTCACGTCACCCTTCTATTACTTCTAACCCCATACTTCTTACAGATCCCTCAATGATCTTTATTGCCCCGTTTAAATCCTGTGCATTGAGGTCTGGCATCTTAATTTGTGCAATCTCTTTTATCATGGATTTTGTAATGCTTCCGACTACTTCTTTTTTCGGATTGTGTGCTCCTTTAGCCAATTTTGCCGCCCTCTTTATAAGAAATGTCACCGGAGGTGTTTTAGTGATAAAGCTAAAGGTTCTATCTGAAAAAATTGTTATCAATGCAGGAATAACAGTGCCTTCCTGGTTTTTCGTCTTTTCGTTAAAGGCTTTACAAAATTCCATTATATTTACACCATGCTGACCAAGGGCAGGTCCAACAGGTGGTGATGGGGTTGCCTGGCCGGCTTGCAACTGTAATTTCACCAAAGCAACAACCTTTTTTGCCATTTCTTCACCCCTTTATATTTTTTCTATCTGGATAAAGTCCAATTCTACAGGTGTTGTTCGTCCAAAGATATTGAGAAGCACCTTAACCTTGCCCTTTTCAGGTTTTATTTCCTCTACACTACCCGTAAAGTTTGTAAAAGGCCCTTCTGTCACTTTAATACTATCACTCTTTTCAAACCTTATCTTTGGTTTTATTTTACCCTTTCCTTCCTGAATCGCATAGATAATATCATTTATTTCTCTTTCAGGTAGTGGAGGTGGATTCATTTTATCATATCCTACAAAACCAGTAACCTTTGGAGTATTTCTTACAAGGTACCATGTGTCGTTATTCATCACCATATTTACAATAATATAACCAGGGAATACAGTCCTTTGGGACTTTTTTACCTGACCCTTTATCCTTTCCATAATAATCTCTGATGGAACGATAATCTCCCCGAAGTATATCTCCATATTATTGTTCTTTATACTCTCCTGTAAACTTTCCTTAACCCTCTGTTCGTAACCAGAATAAGTATGCACTACATACCATTTTTTTTCCATTTGATTATCCACGTAATAATGCCTGTATAATTTTTGCCAGCCCTACATCTACAATACCAAGAAATATTGCAGTAATTATAACAGTGATTAGAACTATATATGTTCCTTTTACCGTATCCTTTTTTGAGGGCCAGGTAACCTTCTTTGCTTCTAAAAAAACCTCCCTGAAATACTCCTTTAACCTCTCCACACTGCCTCTAAGATCCATAACATCTCCAAAATTTACAGGCCAGGAGGGATTCGAACCCCCAACACCCGGATTTGGAGTCCGGTGCTCTATCCGTTAGAGCTACTGGCCTTCTTATTTTGTCTCCTTGTGCGCGGTATGTTTCTTGCAAAATTTACAGTACTTTTTGATTTCCAATCTATCAGGCGTTTTCTGTTTATTTTTTGTAGTTGTATAATTCCTATTTTTGCATTCGGAACATGCAAGAGTTACAAGCTGCCTCATCTTCTATCCTCTCTACTCTATAATCTCTGTGACCACACCTGCTCCCACAGTCTTCCCGCCTTCCCGTATGGCAAAGCGGAGTTCCTTCTCCAGGGCAATGGGTGTCACAAGCTCTACTGTAAGGGTCACATT
>JAPLKF010000025.1 GCA_026388215.1 Pseudomonadota bacterium
ACATAGCAACAGATGCCAATAGGCGGCATGATTGACCCCATTGTTGTTACGATGCAGATTACCTGCCCAAACCATATAGGGTCATAGCCCATCTGCATCACAATTGGATAAAATATAGGGAGTGATACGAGGAGAAAGGCAAGGGCATCCATTACGCATCCGCCTATAATATAGCACAACATGATTATCCATAAGAGCACCCAGTTTGGTAACGTAAGAGAGCTAATCATGTTTGCTGCCTCAAAGGGTAACCGTGTGACAGCAAGGAAACGACTGAATATCACAGCGCCGGCAACAATCATGAAGACAAGGCATGAGATGCGGAGCGTGTCCATTACGGATGCAAGAAAACCTTTCCAGGAGAGCTTTCTCCTTATAAGACATAAGACAAGGCCAACTGCACAGCTTGCAGCCGCTGCTTCTGTGGCAGTAACAACGCCTGTAAAAAGGGCATACATGATGATTGCGAAAAGAATAAAAATGTCAAGCAGATCAGGGATAGCCTTTATTCTTTCAAGCCAAGTACTTTTAGGTCCCTTTGGCCCCCAATCGGGATGCCGCCAGCAAATATAAACCACTGTAGCTGCAATGAGAATGGTAAGTATTGCACTTGGTATCACATTTCCAAAGAAGAGCTTTCCTATCGATTGACCTGTGTAAATTCCATACACGACAAGCACTATACTTGGAGGTATAAGAACACCGAGTGTTGCACCTGCGGCAACAGAGCCGGCACTGAGTTGAGGGTGGTAGTTATACTTTTTCATCTCCGGTATCGCGACAGAGCTCATAGTTGCGGCTGTTGCTGTATTGGAGCCGCTTATCGCTGAAAAGATGGCGCATGCCATAATGGTCGTGATCGCTAAACCCCCTTTGTAATGGCCGAACCACTTGTGTGTGGCGCTGTACAGGCTCGTGTTATATCCTCCATAATGGGCGAATTCCCCCACGAGGATGAACATGGGGATCACGGTTAAACCGTAACTTGAGAAGATGTTCCACATATCTGTGCCTATCATTCCGAGAGCCGCTTGCAGGGAGGTCACATAGGTAACCCCCAGGAAACCCACCAGTGCCATGGTAAAAGCAGCGGGTATCTTGAGAAAAAATAAGATTGTGAACATTATGATGATGCCATATACACCTACAATGGGTCCTTCCATGTCTATTTCTCCTCTGCAGTCAACAATGTTCTAAAAAAATCAAGCAAAAGGGTAAAGGATAATACAGCAAACCCAAGGGACACGCTGAATATAAATGGGTGGTAAATGATTTTTAGGGTTTCTGAGACCTCATGAGATTCCCATATTTTCATTCCCCACAGGTATGTCTGCCATGAAATTACAGCAAAAAATATCATAGTGATAAAGTAGTTTATCCCATCAAGCACCCTGTTTACCTTTTTTGGGAACTTCTCTGTCAGTATATCTACAAGGATGTTGGATTTTGTTCTCTGTGTGTAACCCAGGGCAAAGGCAATTACAATGGCACCCAAAAAGGAGACTATCTCATAAGCACCTCTAAAAGGGATATGGAATATTCTTAAAGTGACATTGATTGTGGCAATAGCCATGAGTAAAAGTACCGATATACCACCCAAAATCAGCATGATTTTATTGAGGTAACCTTCAAACTTTTCAAGATACTTCATTATCTCCCTCCGCCGATAGGTAACGTTAGTGTATACTATTTTTCTGACTTAAAAAAGGTGCCCAGGCATCTGAGCACCTTTTTTACACATGTGCTGTTATTTGTAAATCTTCTCGTACTTTGCTTTCAGTGAATACACATCTTTGAGTATCTGATCGCCAGGAAGACCTAAGGCATTCACTTTCTTTACGTATGCACTTATTATAGGATTCAAGAGTTTTGGAATCTCCGCTTTTTCAGAGGCTGAAAGTTCATAGATCTGAAGATTGTATTTCTCTTTTGACCAGGCAAGCGATTCCTGGACATGGTCATCCACATATTTACCTGTCCATTCTGCCTGTTCACGTTTCATATCGTTGAATAATTTTTTTACATCCGCAGGAAGTGAGTTCCATTTGTCTTTATTCATTACAACTGCAAAGGTAACAACCCATAGGTTTGCAATGGTTACATTTGGAGTATAGGCTGCATAGTTAAAATCTTTGAGGACCTCCATTGAAGATACATGTCCCTTCACCACGCCCTTCTGGATTGCTTCCGGTGTATCGGACTGCGGCATAGCGACCGGTATACCGCCTAAGTTTTTTATTATATCTGCCTGTGTACCTCCTACCCTCAACTCCATTCCCTTTAAATCTTTTAGCGATTTTACAGGTGTCTTGGTCATGATATTTGCCGGTGGACATGTGAACATAGTAAGGATTTTTACCTTTTCAAATTCTTTAGCATTGTATTTTTCAACAAGGTCAAGAAGTGCAAGGCTTGCCGCTTTTGCACTTGAAAATCCTACTGGCAGGTCAATGGCCTCTGAAATGGGGAAACGGCCTGGCTGGTAACTCATGGCAAAATTGCCAATATCCGCTTGCCCTGAAATCACACCGTCAAAAATACTTTTGGCAGGAAGCAATGTACCACCCGGAAATGTCTGAACCTTGACCTTTCCATTTGTTCTTTTTTCAACCTCTTTTGCCCATCTCTCCATCTGGACACACGGGAATGTAGGTGCAGGTGGGAAGTTGGCGTACTTGAGTGTTATTGTTGCCTGGCTGTGTGCGTTTTTCGGTATTGAAAGATTAAGGCTGAATAAGAAAGTGATAGCAATAAATATTAATATTAGTCTTTTTAAATCCATACGTATACCCCCTTTTATTGTTTAAGTTTGATCCAAATTATACCACCTTTTTTGATTATCACCTCCCCTTTTTATATTGTATCATAAAAGCTTGTTTGTATACTGTATCCAGTACACTTTCTACTTTATCGTTATGTTTTTGTCAAGAAGTTTTTAGACCATACTTTCCGCTACCCTGTAAGCTTCTATCAGGCCTGATGGATCTGCGACCCCCCTACCTGCTATGTCAAAGCCTGTCCCATGCCCGGGGGAGGTGCGTATAAAAGGTAGTCCTAATGTTATATTCACAGTTTTTCTAAAATCAACAGTTTTCACTGGAATAAGACCTTGATCATGGTACATTGCAATAAAGGCATCACAATCAACCTTATGGAATAGGGTATCTGCAGGAAATGGCCCTTCTGCATGCATGTTTAATGACCTTGCAAGGTCAATTGCTTCTTTAATTATTGCTTCTTCATTGCCAATGAGACCTTGCTCTCCTGCATGAGGGTTAAGCCCGCATACCTTGATATGGGGTTCTTTAATACCAAAATAGGTCTTCAGGGAATTATTGGTGATGGAGATGCATTTAAATATCCTTTCAATGGATAGCAGGCTTTCTACATTTTTAAGCGGGATGTGTATCGTTACAAGGGATACACGCATGCTCCTATTAGCCATCATCATTACATAATCGGTTACGCCGCCATAGTAGGCAAGGAGTTCTGTATGGCCTATAAATTGTATGCCTGCCATATGAATCGATTTTTTATTGATGGGGCATGTGACGATAGCTGAAACTTCCCCTGAACAAACAAGCTTCAACGCCTCTATTATGTATTTGTATGAGGCCTCACCATACCTTGAATCTGATGTGCCAAACCTTATAGTGTTTAATAATCCAAGATCTATGAATTCGGCACCCCCTATATTACCCTCTTTGAATCCTTTAAGGATGAGCTTCTTATCTCCAAACAGACTTTTTGTTAAGTGGTTAATAATACTGATATCGCCGATTAATACAGGGATGCTTTTTTTGCAGATATGTGTCAAGGATTTTAGAATAACTTCCCCGCCAATTCCTGCGGGATCTCCCATTGTTATTGCAATTCTTTTCAGATTTTAACCTCTATGTATGAGGACTTTCTCAGTTTGTCGATATATTCCTTATATCTTTTTTCTGATTCCTCCTGGACGATCCTTTCATGGATTTTATCCTTTAATGTCTCAAAGGTAATGGTACCACCTTTTTTTATTTCGATGAGCTTAAGGATGTGTAACCCATATGGTGTCATCAATACATGGGTATACATGCCTGGCATAATCAGGTTGAGCCCTTGCCTGAGCTCAGGTATAAGCTCTTCTTTTTTGACAAACCCGATATCGCCCCCATGTGAGCCCGAAGGGTCATCAGAGAAATCTTTAGCAACTGTTTCAAATGGTTTTCCTTCTTGTAAGAGTTTATACGCAGCCTGAACTCTCTGCTGGGCATCCTTTCTCTGATTTGATATAAATATTTGCTGTAATTTATACTCTTCTTCTCTGTATTCTTCCGTGTGTTTGCTGTAATACTCCTTCAGGTTATTCTCGGTAACCAGTACCTCGGGCGATATGACGCGGGTCAGGACCTTATTCCGAAGTATACTCATTCTTATACCTTCATAAAAATCCTTATAAATAATATTTTCTTTTTTTAATTGTTCTTTTAATTCTACTTCTGTAATGAGATGTTGTTTTTTTATACCCTCTATAACGTTTTCAACCTCTTTATCAGATATTTCAATTTTTAATTTTTTTGCCTGTTGTTTGATAAGCAATAATTCGATAAACGTATCTATCTTTTCCCTCAATTGTATATTTCTAAAGTATTCGTTGACAGATACGAATCTTCCCTGTTTCTCAACGTGGACGTGCTTTTCTAATTCTTTGAGTGTTATGATGTCATCATTCACAATAGCAATTACTCTATCTACTACCTCACAGTGGGAAAGCGTTGGAAGAAAGAAAGAGAGAATAAAAAAGATTGTTACATAAAGAAAGCTCATTTTTTAGGTAAAGGCGTTTCTGTCTTTTCCGGTTTTTCTTGTTTATCCTGTTTTTCCGGTTTTTCTGCCTTTAACAGTTCTTCATTGATTGTAATTTTGGCAGCTTTTTTCAAATCTTCTATGTATTTTTCTAATATCTCTTTTTGCTTTTCCTGGGATATCTTCTGTTTTATAAAATCCTTTACTTCGTCAAAGGGTACATAAGAAGGTGCCTTCATCCCCTCTAACCTTATTATATGATATCCAAACTGGGTTTTCACAATGCCGCTTATCTGCCCGGCCTTGCTCAGTTTAAAGGCAACCCCTTCGTATTCGGGGAGTAATGTCCCTTTGGGATGGAAACCTATTTCACCCCCTGTTGTTTTTGCATTTGGGTCGATAGAGTATTGTTTTGCCAGCTCCACAAAGTCTTCCCCTTTTAGAAGCCTGCTCTGAATCTGTTTTGCTTCTTCTTCAGTCTTTAAAAGGATGTGTCGGGTATTTATCTCTTTTTCTCTTTTAAAATCTTCTTTATGTGTATCATAATATTTCTTTAAATCCACATCAGTTGTCTTTGAATCAACGTTGATCTTCTTTTTTAATAACGACTCCATTAGAAGCTGTTCCTTTATGTCTGTGAGCTTTTCTTGAAAATCTTTTTCGTTATCCACCTTTTCTTTTTTTGCTTCTCTAAGGAGCAGCCGCTTTACTATTAATCTATCTAAATAACTCTTCTTGCCACTCTCTGTGGCAACCAGCATCTTCATATTTATCGGTATTCTATCAAGTTCTTTATTAAATTCTTCAAGGGTTATCGTATCATTGTCTATCGTAACGAGGACCTTACCCCCCTCTTTCTTTGAACACGAAAAAATAAATAAGACTATTAATAGAAAGATAACGAATTTTTTCATTCATTCACCTCATTTTTTTGTCGTAAGCATTCAGTGGCTAGCTTTCATTAATAACAGTCAAGGCTGTTAGGTTTACAAGCTATAAAAAACCGAGGGCTAATCGCTAACAGCTGAACGCCTATTATTCTGTTATATCATATAGAAATAATGTCCATCAATATATTTTTTGTTAAACTGATAAGTTCTTTTGCCTTTTTATCGGTTTGCATAATAATCTTCCCATCTGGTAGTAGTTTTATCTTGTCTTGATTCTCTTTTACAAGTTTTAAGATTCTTTTCATATTTATGGGCGTATAGTCCGTCACATGCACGATTATTTGTTTTGCTGAATGCTCCAGCCTTCTGATTTTTGCCCTTGTTAAAAGGCATTTTAATGATATAATTTCCAACAAATTTTTTAAGGGTTCAGGAATAATACCATACCGGTCTTTCAACTCCTCTTCTATCTCTTTCAGCTCTGTTTCATCCCTGACCCTTGAAAGTCTTTTGTAGGTGAGGAGTTTCTGAGTCGGGTCTTCAATATATGCATCTGGGATAAAGGCATCAATCGGTATATTGATTTCGGTTACAATTTCTTCCTCTTTTGGCTCTTCTTTGCTTTTTAATTTCTTGATGGCCTCTTCGAGCATGCTACAGTATAATTCAAATCCAATAAGGTTAATATTGCCCGACTGTTCCTTGCCGAGTAAGTTACCGGCACCTCTTATTTCGAGGTCATAGTTTGCTATATGAAAACCTGACCCGAGCTCAGTCATTTCTTCAATGATCTTTAATCTCATCATTGCATCTCTGGTAAGGACTTCATCTTTTGGGACAAGAAGGTAGGCGTAGGCCTGTTTAATGCTTCTTCCCACTCTGCCCCTGAGCTGGTACAGATCGGCGAGGCCCAATTTGTGTGCATTATTGATAAATATTGTATTCACATTTGGAATATCCAGACCAGATTCAATAATATTTGTTGAGAGCAGCACATCGTACTTCTTGTCTATGAAATCCAGCATGATCTTTTCCAGTTGTTTTTCTTTTGTCCTTCCATGGGCAATTGCAATCCTTATATCCGGAAGAAGTTTCTTTAAATGTTCATATACAACGCCTATGTTGTGGATATAATTATGTACAAAGAATACCTGGCCGCCTCTTTGCAATTCATCCACGATGCCTTTTTTTATGAGTTCATCCTTAAATTTGACAACGAATGTTTTTACTGCAAGCCTGTCAAGGGGGGGTGTGTTTATAATGCTTAGATCTTTTATGCCTGTTGTTGCCATATATAGTGTTCTCGGAATAGGTGTTGCACTTAATGTGAGGACATCCACACCTTTTTTAAGAAGCTTTAACCTTTCTTTATGTTTTACGCCAAATCTGTGTTCCTCATCAATTATAAGTAGTCCAAGATCTTTAAAGCATAAATCCTTTTGCAGAAGTCTATGGGTGCCAATTACAATATCTATTGTTCCTTTTTTTAATGCTTCTATAATCATTTTCTGTTCATCTTTTGACCTGAATCTGCTTAACATTTCAATGTTCATAGGATAGTCCCTTAACCTGTCTGTGAAAGTTTTATAGTGTTGCTGTGCAAGGATGGTGGTTGGGACAAGTAACGCTACCTGCTTACTATCCATTGCTGCCTTAAATGATGCCCTGAGTGCTACCTCTGTTTTTCCAAAACCCACATCTCCACATATAACTCTATCCATGGGTTTTTTACCCTTAAGGTCGTTTACTACATCTTCAATTGCCTGTAACTGGCCTTCTGTCTCCTCATATTCAAAACTCGATTCCATTTCTCTGAATAGCTCATCTTCAGGAGGATAGCTATAACCTGTTGTCAATTCTCTTTCTGCATATATTTCAAGAAGTTCTTGTGCGATGTCTTCCACATGCCTTTTTACCTTGTTTTTTGTGTTCCTCCAGAATTGTGAACCGAGTTTGTCTATTTTTGGCTTATACCTTTCGCCCCCAATAAATTTTTGAACGAGGTGCAGGTCATCAATAGGCACGTAAAGCTTATCTCTATCCTGATACTCAATTAAAAGAAAATCCTTTGTATATCCATCTATCTTTAATTCCGTAATTCCTTTATAAATTCCAATCCCATGTTCTATATGGACAACCCATTCACCGACATTCAGGTCTTTAAAGGAGTTGAGAAACTCGTCAAAACCATCCCACTTCTTTTTCACTACCCTTTTTTTGGGCCCCACAATGTCTTCTTCTGTAAGCACAATAACATTATCAGTTCGAAATCCTCTGCGTAATGGTCCGACAACAATGCCCCACTCTTTTTCCTTATCTAAAAATGATATTTCTTTAAGTATAGGAAGGGAGACATCGTAGTTTTTAAAGATTTCCTGTAACCTTTCTCCCTGATGTTGGCTACTGGCGAATACATAAATATATTCCCATACACTCCACTCTTTCTTCATTTTCTCTGAGAGCGTTTTGAATATTTCTGTTCTTTTTATTTCGAAAAGGTGTCTTAAGTCCTCATTGGATAATGCTTCGATTGTTTTGCCTTCCTCTTCCCCTTTTACTCCTGAAATATCTATATTTAAGTTTGAACGTATTTTTCTTTTAAGGTTTTCTAAATGAGACCCGTCTTCAACATCCTCAATTTCTTGTGCGACGTAATTAACCCCTTTATGGACGAGAACCATGTTTTCGTTTATATAATCCAGTATTGTGGTATTTTCACCTGAGAGTGTTTTCGCAGGCGTGAGATTGCATAGTTCTATTTCCTTGCTTGACCTTTGTGTCGAGGGGTCAAAAAAACGGATAGATAACACCTGGTCGCCGAGAAGTTCTAATCTTATCGGTTTGTTATAGGAGGGAGAGAATATATCAATAATGCTTCCTCTTTTTGCATAATCACCCTCTTCTCTTACCAGCGCAGTCAGTTCATACCCTGAATTTTCAAGATAGCTTACGAGTTCTTCCTGAAAGATTGTGTCACCAAATTTAATCTCCTTAATGTTGTTCAATATTGTATTCTGTCCGATTAAAGGATGTCTTATTCCATTATATGGATAAATACCGATGAACACATCGTCAGAGATCAGGTGATAGAGAAAGCTTATCCTTTTTACCTCGTCTTCTTTTTCAAACACCCTGTTTGCATAGATTGGGAAGAGGTACACAGTTCTTTTAGAGAAAAATTCTATCTCTTCTTTAAACAGTAATGCTTCATCCTCTGTTTCATAAAAGATTATGGTTTTCCTATTAATATTTGAGAGTAGAAAGGATATGAAAGAACCTATCTTCCCGGTAATGTAGATAAAACCTGTTTTTTGAAAATTGTACATAATTTTCCCACCCTCCCCTTTGTAAGGTTGATCGGAGGGCTCCTATCAAATCTCAGGGGGCTGGCAGTATTAAGATGTTTTTATTATATTCTTTTAGTACAAGGTTTAAAAAGGTATTTTTTGGTTTGTTTTTTTCACTTAAAATCTCTTTCAATCTTGTAGGGCCCATATTATATGCGTGGAGCGCCATGTTGATGTTATCAAAGTCTTCCATGAGTTTGGAGAAGAAATGAACACCTATTTTTATATTAGTATCAGGTTCGTTAAGGGTTTTTGCACCACCCCATTTTATCCCTACATCCTTGGCGATAAATTTTGCAAGGGAGGGTTTTATCTGTAGAAGCCCCCTTGCTCCTCTTGGAGACACCATATTATTCCTGAAATTGCTCTCAACCTTCATCATTGCAAGTACGAGTCTATAGTCTACTCCGTACAGTTTAGATTCTTCATACACAATTTGTGCAATGGTTTTTAGTTCATCTTCCTCTAATCTTACATTTTCGTCTTTTATATATTGGGTAATTTGACTAACGGCCCTTTCCTTTTTGACCTTGTCTGAGGGGAAAACCTTGGTATAGGTGTAGTGGGCACATGTAAAACAGAGCATCACCATAAGGGAAATGAATAAAATTGTTAATCTGTTACGAAAAGTCATTTGTGTATTTAAATACAACAGCTTGATGAAGATGTCAACCTTTTAATCTGAAGATGGTAACCTTATAGTCCTCTCCCCCTTCTTCAACAGAATACTGAATATTCTTTCTATTACTTAAAAGACGTTTTATGTTTTCCAGTGCTACCTTTGTATCGATAAGAACTTCCATGGTATCGAATGAAGGGTCTTCTATCGCTTTTTTGGTTTCAAATACAGGCTGTGGGCAAGAAAGCCCCCTCAGATCAAGGTATGTTTTATCCATTCTCGTCTCCTTCCTATGCTATTTTTTTCTAATAAGAAATCCCGTGGCTATGCAAAACAATAAACCTGCCACTACCGCAAATGGGCTCCAGAGTGCAATGCCAGCAGGTGAGGCGGCTATAGCAAAGTTGTGTGCGAAGCCTGCACCAACAATCATGCCAATGACAAAAACACCGGCGTCTGTGTCGCCTTCACCGGACATGAAAAGTTGCCTTCCCGGACAGCCACCGGCCAGTGCATAGGCGAGGCCAGATAGTACCATGCTGAGAAAATTCCATGCCTGGTTTGTATGGGCAATAGGCTGGCCTGTAAAGCCTGGATGAAATTGGCCGAGGACAAGGTTGGAAAAAAAGGCAAACAGGATAAGACCGATAACACCGCTTGCAAGGTGAAAATCCCTCAGGATTATTATATCCCTTATTGCCCCCATGGTGCAGAACCTTGTTCGCTGAGCAAAGATGCCGATCAAAAAGGCTGCAGAGAAGGAAAATATTATAGGTGCGTGTTGGGAGCCTGGACCTTTAATGCTAAAAAATGGTGCCACGTTTGCTGAGCCGGGGTTAATGAGCAAGAGCAGGAGCAGGGCAAACATTAAAATGGGCATGAACAGACCCGAAAATCTGTATGCAGGGTAGTTTCTTCCAAGGGTGTAACCATTTTTTATAAACTGAACGCCTGCATATATACCAACAATCAAACCGGCAATGCCGCTTACTGCATTCCAGTCTCCACCTGCAAGCCGGAGCAGTGCCCTCCACGGACAGCCAAGGAAGACAAGGGCACCAAACATAGCGAAAAAACCGAGGAAGAACCGCACGAAGGGGAGAGAACCGCCCCTCGGCTTGAATTCCCTGAAAATGAGGCTCGACACGAATGAGCCCAGGACAAAGGCGAGGATCTCGGGCCTTATATACTGGACGACCGCTGCCCGGTGGAACCCCAGACCCCCTGCAATATCCCTCTCAAAACAGGCAACACATATCCCCATATTTGCAGGGTTGCCAAATTTCTGGAGAAGGGTGGCAACAATACCTATAAAGATACCACATGAGATTATTTTCCAGTGATTTTTAAAAAATTCCATAGAACCTCCATGCTTAGGAATTAGCAACCAGTTATTTGTTATTCCGTCTTTCTTGTCTATTTTGTCTGTTTGGTTACAAACCACGGCAACGAGATAGACCAAAAAGACCAGATAGACTAATCATTGATGCTTCAATGATTCATTTTTAAATTTATTTCAGCTGTTTGTCCAATTGAAATTAAGAATGAAAGGTTTCTGATTTATCCGATAAATTTATAACCCTTGATTACAAAGAGGATTCCAAAAACTATCAGAAATAGACTGCATACAAGTAAGATTGCCTTGATAACCTTTGTATTTGCATATCTTCCTCCGAACTGAATCCCGTATGAGACAAAACTATACCACACGAGGTCTGAGAGTATATGTCCCATAAAGAAGGCAAGAACACCCCTGATGCCGAGCTCTTTTGCAAACATTACATAACCCATACCTATTGTAATCCACCATATAAACCAGTAAGGGTTAGAGAGGCTTACTACTATACCTGAAAATACAGGATGGATACCCTGACGCTTCTCGGTTGGTGTAACAGATAGTGTATAACCTTTCAGGCCTTTTATCGTGCTATAACCCATGTATATCAATATTATTCCGCCAATGAAGGCGATAACAGAAAATAGGACTTTATTATTGAGGATATTACCGAGGCCGAATACTATTATGAGCAGTAATGCAAACTCAAGGATGCCATGCCCGAGAACAACCATTGGCCCAACTATGCCACCCCTTTTTGCTGACTCGCTTATTGTGATTGTGAGGAGTGGACCTGGAGCCATTGCCCCGGTCAATCCTAAAATAAATCCCACGGAGAAAAGGCTAAATAAACTCATATCCTGTTCATAGATAACCGTTCACGGTTACGGTATTTATATACCATAATTTGCTAAAAGAAATCTGTTTTCTATGCTGCAAATAAAATTTATTCACAACAGTATGATTTTTTGTTAATATCCCTATATGGGTTTTGTTGTAGATATAAATTGCGATATGGGTGAGTCCTTCGGGACTTACAAAATAGGAAATGATGAAGAGGTAATCAAATATATTACATCTTCTAATATCGCCTGTGGTTTTCATGCCTCTGACCCGGATGTGATGGAAAAGACGGTAAATTTATGTAAAGAGCACAATGTAATGGTCGGGGCACACCCCGGTTATCCTGATATGCTGGGTTTTGGCAGAAGGTTTATGGATTTAAGCGAAAAAGAGCTTATAAACTCAGTGATATATCAGATTGGAGCATTAAAGGGATTTCTTGGCTTATCCGGGATGCCATTACAGCATGTCAAGCTCCATGGTGCCCTCTACAATTTTTTGGTTAATGAAGAGAAGTTATTTTTAAACATTGTAGCCTCTATCAGGAAGGCATTTGGAAATATTGTGTTCGTAACGCTTGGTACTAAAAGAAGCGCTGAGTTAAAAAAAACCTGTAAGGACAAAGGAATAAGACTTGCCCTGGAAGCATTCCCAGATAGAATGTATACAGATGAAGGAGAACTTCTCCCCAGGAAACACAAAGAAGCAGTATTAAAAAATCCAGATATTATTGCAAAAAGGGCAATCAAAATGGTGAGAGAAAGAGGTATTAAGAGTGTAAACAATCGCTGGATTGAAATGGATATTGATACTATGTGTATCCATGGAGACAATATGGAAAGTATAGAGGGCGTTAAAAAAATCCGTGAGTATGCTGCGAATGAGCGAATTGAGATAAAGCCTTTGTGTGATTTTATTTAGCAGATGAACCTTTATAGGTATGGCGAAAGCGGGATCCGGATAGTTTTTGGCAATTCAATTGACCTTGAGACTCATGAAAAGGTCAGGCGATATTATTATTTTCTTAAATCCCTCCGTCTAAAAGAGTTTATAGACATAATTCCTTCGTTTAATTCATGTGTTATCAATTTCAACAATAACGCCATTTCGTTTGAGAATATCGTATCTTTAATAACTGAAAGGCATGGGGAACTTGATGCTATTGAAATTCCTCAACCTGCCCAACACGAAATTCCTGTCATGTACGGCGGGGAATGCGGGCCCGACATGGAGTTTGTTTGCGAGTATTCAGGGCTTTCAGATAATGAGGTGATTGAAATTCATACATCCGTAATATATACGGTTTTTACAGTGGGTTTTATGCCCGGATTCCCCTATCTCGGCACGCTTGATAAGCGGTTGTATGCACCGAGGCTCGAGACCCCACGTTTGAAGGTTCCGGAAGGCTCTGTTGGACTTGCACAACTTCAAACAGGTATATACCCATTTGAATCTCCTGCGGGATGGAGGATTATAGGGAAAACCGACAAAAAGCTCTTTGATTATAAAAAGGAGCCTTACAGCTTGCTCCAAATTGGCGACAAGGTAAGGTTTATCAAAATATGATAGAAATTTTTAATCCTGGATGGCTTGCCATAATAGTTGATAACGGAAGATACGGGTATGGCGATATTGGCGTTCCTCCATCTTCTGCCCTGGATAATTTTGCATACAGCACTCTGAATTACCTTACCGGAAATCACACGGATTCTCCTGTGATGGAGGTTATGGGCAGCGGTTTTGCCATCATGTTTGATGTGGATATTACATGTGCCATTACAGGCGCAAAAGTTTCAGCATATATCAACGATGTGCCTTTGAAATCATGGACATCTTTTAAGGCAACAAAAGGCAGCATATTAAGGGTAAAAGAAGTAACAGAGGGGTTGAGGTACTATGTAGGTTTTTCAGGGGACATGGTATTAGAAAAGGCAATAGAGAGCTTTTCAACAAATCTGGAATGCAGGTTTGGCGGATATAAGGGGAGACCCCTTATGAAAGGCGATATCATTGAGTTTAATAATGTCAGGATTGAAGAGGAAAATGCTGTGGCTGAAAGGTACATACCATCCATGAACCCGCCTCATCTGTTGAGAACTACAGAAGGGCCTGAAATAGGACATTTTACGCCCAACTCTCTGGAAGACTTTTTAAAAAACCACAGTGAAAACACTTACTCGGTTTCTACAAAATTAAACAGAACAGGAATCAGGCTGGAAGGTAAACCATTGTTGTTCAGGGAGAAAGTCGACAAAAGCATTATTTCTGAAGGGATACTGCCGGGTACTATTCAGATACCGGGTGACGGGCAACCCATTATCATGCTTTATGAAAGGTCTGTGGGGGGTTACGCAAGGATTGCAACAGTTGCCAGGATTGATATAGACATGCTTGCCCATCTGAAGCCCAAGGATAAAGTATTGTTTCAGATGTTAGGCATAGAACAGGCAGAAACATTATGGGTGAAAAAAAAGAGAAAATATTTGATGACATACTTTGGGTGAATTGATTATAATTGGGTGAATTGATTATAATATGTACAGTTTTATCTTAAGGAGGAGGTTTATTATGTTAAAAAACAGTAAGTCGCTTTTGGTGTTTTTTCTGATGTTTTTGTCCTTTTTATTAATCACCACGAGTCTCTATGCTGCCGAGAAAGAGATTAAGATTGGTGTTCTTTATCCCTTGTCCGGCGCTGCTGCAACAATCGGCAGGGATCTACAGCAGGCCGCAGAATTGACCGCAGACATAATCAACAATAAAACCCCTGGCGTAGATATCCCGATGGCACAATGGGGAGGAATTCCGAACCTCGGTGGAGCAAAGATAAAATTGATATTTGTTGACCACCGGGGAGAGCCTGACCGTGGCGCAGATTTAGCAAAACGCCTTATTCTTGATGATAAGGTTGTGGGATTGATGGGCGCTTACCACAGCTCGGTGACAAAGACCGTAAGCGCAGTGGCAGAAAGATATGGCATCCCCATGATTAATGATTCATCCACATCGCCTGATCTCACAAAGAGGGGTTTTAAGTGGTTCTGGCGTACAACACCTCACGACGAATACTTTAACAAGGACCTGTTCGAGCTTCTTAAAGGGCTAACAGAAGGCAAAGTAAAAGGCGTAAAGGCAGTTCCAAAGGACCAACTTAAAAACCTTACATACGCCTGCGAGAATACCGAATGGGGTTCAAGCGTTGCAAAATCATTGGAGAGCTATGCAAAAGAGTATGGTTTCAATATTGTCAAGGGAATACTTTACAACGCCAACTCCCCTGATTTGACATCAGAAGCAAAGACCCTTATTGCTACCAAGCCGGGTGCAATACTTTTTGCTTCTTATCTGTCTGACTCCCTTCTCATGATCAGAACACTGAAAGGGATGAAGGCACAGACCAAGTTTTTCTGGGGACAGGATGCTGGCTTTGAGATGGCTGACTTTGCAAAAACATTAGGAGCCGATACCAATGGAGTATTAACAAGAACTGTCTTTATCGCCAAGCTGACAAAGGTGAAAAAGGTCGCTGGTCAGGTTAATGCGCTTTATAAAAAGAAATATGGCGATGACCTAACGGGCGCAACAGCAAGGTCTGTTGTCGGTATCCAGACATGGGCATATGTTCTGAACAAAGCTGGCAGCATCGACCCAAAGGCAATTCAGAAGGCATGCAATGAGATTAATATCCCGGCAAATGAACTCGTAATGCCATGGGCAGGGGTCAAATTTGATTCTACAGGTCAGAACATCCTTGGCAGGGGTTTAATTGGACAGTACCAGAAAACAAAAGACGGGAAGATAGACCTTGAGATTGTTTATCCTTTTGAGCTTGCAACGGCCAACTTTATCTATCCATTCCCGGGGTGGAAGTAAAGGATAAGTTTACAGGGAATAGGGTTCAGGGTTTATTAGCCCTGACACCCAATCCCTGAACCCAGAATCCTTTTTAATAAAGACAGGCTAAGATATGTTTGTTATTGATGCGTTGCTTCAGGGAATTCTGATGGGCCTACTTTTTGCGCTGGTTGCCCTTGGGCTTACAATTATTTTTGGCGTGATGAATATAGTCAATTTTGCCCACGGTGAATTCCTGATGATTGGTATGTACACCACTTACTGGGCAAGCCTTATCTTTGATATAGACCCGCTCTTAACGATTCCCATGGCCGCTCTCGTAGGTATATTGCTCGGGCTGGCAACCTATTACGGGCTGATTAAGCATCTTTTACGGGGACCGGCTATAGCTCAGCTATGTGGCACTTTTGGTTTGATGCTCTTCCTGAGGTATCTTGTTCAGTTCCTGTTCGGAATTGATTACCGTATTATCCAGAAGGGGCTGCTCATAGGAAAAAGTCTCTCTATAGGACCCTTCATCTTTGACTGGACAAAACTTTCAGCAGCAATATTAAGCCTCATATCGTTTGCCTTTGTATACTATTTCCTTCATAAAACAAAAATGGGAAAGGCGCTACAGGCAACATCCCTCAATAGGGAAGCCGCCTCTTACATGGGCATTAAAACAGACCAGATGAATGCAATTGCATGGGCTATTGGGGGTGGAACAGTTGGCGTTGCAGGAGGATTGCTTGCAAACTTCTATTACATATACCCGACTATAGGCCTCCTTTTTGTAATGATTGCTTTTGCCTGTGTTGCGATGGGTGGTTTTGGGAGTATTAAAGGGGTATTTTTTGCAGGTATCCTTGTCGGTATCATAGAAATGTTATTCCCGGTATTCGGTCAACTAATCGGCTCGGAATTTCTGGGCCCCCATTTTAAATTTACGCTTGTATATTTCGCATATTTTGTCGTTGTTGTATTCAGGCCCCAGGGATTGTTTGGATGGAAACAATAAAAGACGCTCTTGATTTCAGAGATTTTTCAAAGGCTGAGAAAATTGGTTTTTTAATCTTTACAATTTTTCTTCTTATTTTTCCTTTGCTTGGCGCGGGCTCGTTCGTCAAAGCGGTAATGATACAGTTTCTTCTATTTTCCCTTTTTGGCATGGGGTGGAATACGATAGGCGGCTACGGCGGACAGGTAGAACTCGGTAAAGCACAGTATGTGGGAATTGGAGCATATACGGTTGCCCTTTTGATGGTCTGGTGGAAAATCCCATTCTGGTTTTCCATGCCACTCGGGGTACTGATTGCTATTGGATATTCATTTATTATCGGGTATCCCCTTTTCCGGCTTAAAGGTCACTATTTTGCTATTGCAACTATATGTACATCCCTCGTGCTACAGGACATTTTTATCAACTGGAAACTGGTTGGCGCTGCAAAGGGTATAGAGCTTCCCATACGTGAACATCCGGATTTCCTGTATATGCAGTTTAAATCGGATACCTATTATTACTATTTCATCATGGCATTTTTTTATGTTGCTATTTTTTACATGAACCGGTTTCGTAAATCAAAGCTCGGTTACCAGTTAAGGATGATTAAGGATGATGAAGACGCCGCTGAAAGTCTGGGCATTGATGCCAGGTGGTGCAAGATTAAGGCCTATACCATTGCCTCTGCCTTTGTAGCTGTGGGTGGCGGATTTATGGCTGTGTATAACCTTTACATAGACCCTTACTCTGTCATGGATTTAGACCTTTCAATCAAGATTGCCCTTATGGCGATGCTTGGAGGACCAGCATCACTCTGGGGGCCAATCATAGGCGCAGCCTTTCTTGTTCCACTTGACCGTTTTCTCGGTAGCTGGCTTGGTGGACACAAGGGTCTGATAGGTGTGGATTTCATGATTTATTCAATGCTCATCATGGTGGTTTCTGCTTATCAACCCCGGGGCATCTGGGGTATCATAGAGCAGTTCAGAAAAAGGGGTAAATAGATTTGGCATTTCTTGAAGTAATCAATATTGTGAAGGATTTTGGTGGACTCGTTGCAAACAATAATGTCTCTTTCGGGATTGAAGAGGGAGAGATTATAGGCTTAATAGGTCCAAACGGCGCCGGGAAGACAACCCTTTTTAATTGCATTGTAGGTTACTATAAACCTGATTCCGGAAAAGTAATATTTAAAAATAAAGATATAACAGGACTTAACCCTTTTCACACCAGCCGCCATGGAATTGGCAGAACCTTTCAAATTATGAAGGTAACAGCAGGAATGACCGTTCTTGAAAACGTTATGGTAGGCAGCTTTTGCAGAACAGATGACCGTCATGTTGCAAAGACAGAAGCCATCAGCACGCTTGATTTTTTAGGTCTGGAAGGAGTAAAGGAATACCATATAAATGAATTACCCATAGCCATGCAGAAAAAAGTGGGGCTTGCAAGGGCGCTGGCTACAAAGCCTGAGATGCTAATGCTTGACGAGGTTGCCTCAGGTCTTAATCATGCCGAGAGCGAAGAAATGGTTGCGCTCTTAAGAAGGCTAAATACAGAGAAGAAGATTACGCTTTTTCTCATCGAACATATCATGGAAATGGTTATGTCTGTATCCCAGCGCGTGATTGTTCTCGACAGCGGTGAAAAGATTGCAGAAGGTTTACCGGGTGAGATTGTTAAGAATGATGATGTAATAAAGGCATATCTGGGAGAAAAATATGCTAAAAGTCACTGAGATTGAGGTTCGCTATAGCGGTATCCCTGTGATTCATAATGTGTCCCTTGAGGTCAGAGAAGGTGAACTTGTTACTGTTGTGGGCTCAAATGGTGCAGGTAAATCAACGCTTCTCAAAACCATCGTCGGAGCGCTTCATCCTGCGAGAGGGACAATACAATTTGAGAATAAAGAGATACAAAGACTATCAACACCCGCAATTGTTAAGCTTGGTATTACATATATCCCTGAAGCACGTCTGATATTTGGACCATTTACAGTGGAAGAGAACCTTGAAATTGGCGCATATGTTCTGAATAATACAGAAGAGACGAAAAAGAACCTTGATTTCGTATACAGCCTTTTTCCTCGTTTAAAAGAAAGACGCTTGCAGCTCAGCGGAACATTGAGCGGTGGGGAACAGCAGATGCTTGCAATCGGAAGAGGTTTGATGTCGAGTCCAAAGCTTTTAATGCTTGACGAACCATCTCTGGGGCTTATGCCAAAACTCGTTGATGAAATGCTTGAAGCTGTCTCAAAATTAAGGGAAATAGGGAAAACAATCCTTCTTGTAGAGCAGAACGTTTTTGAGTCCCTTGAGCTTTGTGACAGGGGATATGTGCTTCAAACAGGAAGGACTGTTCACGAAGGCACCGGAAAGGATTTGCTCAATACCGAAGAAATAAAAAAGGCATTTCTTGGATTGTGAAAAGTTGAAAGATAAAAGTATTATGGTACATTCAACTATGAAAAAGATTCATCATCTCCATCCGTCAGAAACCAGAAAACTCATCCGTAAGGGCAAATGGGACAAGCCTACACCGGGGCTTGCTATGGGTTATGCACAGGCAAACCTTGTTATCCTGCCATCTAAATATGCCTTTGATTTTCTCCTTTTTTGCCAGAGAAATCCAAAACCTTGTCCTGTGCTTGAAGTGCTTGAGCCAGGCCAATATAGAACAACATTTCTGGCTCCTGATGCGGATATAAGAACAGACATTCCCTTATACAATATTTACAGGAAGGGGAAATTAATGTCTGTTCAGAAAAATATTATGGAAATATGGAGAGATGACTTGGTAACATTTCTCCTTGGATGCAGTTTTTCCTTTGAAGAAGCATTAATCAGGGCAAAAATCCCTGTTCGCCATTTAGAAGAAGAAAGAAATGTGCCTATGCATATTACAAACATTCCTTGTAAACCTTCTGGAATATTTCGGGGCCCTATGGTTGTGTCAATGAGACCTTTACCTGCTGACAAGGTCATCCATGCTATCAAAGTTACCTCACAGTATGCATCTGTTCACGGAGCACCTATCCATATCGGTGAACCTTCCGCTATTGGTATCAAGGACTTAAATAAACCGGATTTTGGTGACCCGGTCACAATCAAAAAAGGTGAAATTCCTGTCTTCTGGGCTTGTGGTGTAACCCCGCAGGCTATTGTAATGCAAGCAAAAGTAGACTTATGCATCACCCATGCACCAGGTCATATGTTTATTACAGACCTTCTAAACGAGGAATTAGCCATATTGTAACTGTTTTCATTGTCATTATTCCCCGTGTATTAATTTTATTGACAGCAGTTTTTGGTTTTAATAATATTGAAACTGGTATAATGCGTTTTTTTATAAAAAAAGGGAATATCTTGTCAGGGAGGAGGGGACCATGACCGTTGGTATTGTGAGAGATGAGATATTCTTAGAACATATTACGGACGATTATCATCCTGAAAACCCGGACAGGTTAAGACACATTTATTCCATGCTTAATAGTATAGATAAAGATGGAATAGTATATGCACCTCCGAGGAAGGCTACACATGATGAGATTGCCCTTAATCATGAACTATCTTATATAGATTCCATAGCAGCGACCAAAGATAAGGCTCAAAAAAGGCTTGACCCCGATACTGTCACATCTCAAAAGTCATATGATGCATCCTGTATGGCAGTTGGCGGGGTTCTCAAACTTGTAGATATGTTAGTTGCCTCTGAGATTAATAATGGCTTTGCCCTTGTGAGACCACCGGGACATCATGCTGAAAGGGCAAGGGCAATGGGGTTCTGCATATTTAATAACATTGCAATTGGTGCAAGATACCTTGAAAAAATCCATAATCTAAACAGGATACTTATTGTGGATTTTGACCTTCATCATGGGAACGGGACACAGCACAGTTTCTATAGAGATTCTAAAATACTTTATTTTTCGACCCACCAGTATCCATATTATCCAGGCACCGGATGGTATGAAGAGGTAGGAGACGGGGAAGGAGAGGGATATACTGTAAATATCCCTTTTTCTTATGGTATGGGGGATGATGACCACGTGTATGCATTCAGGGAAGTTCTGGTACCCCTTTCTGATTTGTATAAACCGGAAATCATACTGGTGTCAGCAGGTTTCGATTCTTACTATAATGATCCGTTAGGCGGGATGGCTGTGACTGAAGGTGGTTTTGCCATGATGACAAGGATAATTTTAGATATTGCAGAAAAACATTGTAATGGCAAGGCGCTTTTTGCCCTTGAAGGGGGATATGACTTGAGCGGGCTTGCGAATTCGGTAAAGGCTGTAATAATGGAAATGAAAGGAACACCTATATTTATCCCGGATAAAAAGGCAACTCCTTCAGGCGAAGTTATAAGGATTGTGAACAAGGTAAAGCAGGTGTTAAGCCCGTACTGGGGAAAGCTTTAACCCTATTCTTTCCATATCATATCTTTTAATTCCTTACCAACCTTAAAGTAAGGAAGTTTTTTTGGCCCGACGCTTACTACTTCACCGGTTTTTGGGTTCCTTCCTGTATATGACTTATATTTTCTTATAGAAAAACTCCCGAAGCCCCTTATCTCCACCCTCTCGCTAATTATAACGGCTTTCTTTATAGTGTCTATGATAGCATCGACCGCTATTTTTGCGATCTTTTGGTTTAAATTTGTATCTTCTGCGAGCCTGTTAATTATATCCATCTTGTTCATGAAAAGTACCTCCTATTGATTTTCTATCACATATTTGAATGCATTTCTAAATATTTTTAACCCATCCCCTTCCTCTTCCAGACTTTCCCTTGTCCACCGTGGGTGCTGGGTGTAATGGACATACGCCTCAGGATGTGGCATAAGCCCAAATATCCTTCCGGTAAGGTCACACAAACCAGCTATTGCGTCGGTTGAACCGTTAGGATTATAAGGATATTCAATACTGGTATTACTCTTTTCATCCGCGTATTGCATCACAATGTGGCCATCTTCTTTAAGATGTTCAAGTGTCTCCATACTATCAACTACAAGTTTCCCCTCTCCATGTCTTACTGGAAGATAGATTTTATCCATATTCTTGGTAAAGATGCAATGAGAAAATTTATTAGTTTTTAAATATACCCATCTATCTTCAAATCTTCCAGAGTCATTGAAGGTAAGGGTAACAGATTGCTTATTGTGCCTATCCTTTAATCCTGGCAACAATCCTGTTTTCACGAGTAGTTGGAATCCATTACATATACCGAGAATAATCTTGCCATGGGAGACAAATTTTATTAATTCATCAAGGAATCTTTGCTTTGAATCATTCATTTTCTGGTATTTCCATTTGACAGCCTGGGCTTTTGCAGAGCCGAGGTCATCGCCGTCAAGGAAACCACCAGGAAGGTTTATAAATGAATAGTTGTGTATACTCTTCGTGTTTTTCATGAGTGAATTTATATGCACAAGTTCAACATCAAACCCGACAAGGCGGTGTGCATAAGCGGTTTCATATTCACAGTTTATTCCGTTCCCGAACAATACCAAGCTTTTAGGTCTCTTTTTTCTCATGTCGCGTAACTATGTAACCCTGATAGTATAAAATTCACACCAAGGTAAGTAAAGATAACACTTAAAAAACCGATTATGGATAGCATGGCAATCCTTTTTCCCCTCCACCCCTTTACAAATCTTGCGTGGAGAAAAAGGGCATACACTATCCATGTTATCAAAGACCAGGTTTCTTTTGGATCCCAGCTCCAGTAGGAGCCCCATGCATAATGTGCCCACACAGCGCCTGTCAATATACCGGCGCTTAAGCTTGGAAAACCAACAACGATGCTCCTGTAATTTATCTCCTCAAGGGTTTCTTCAGGGGGTATGACCCCTTTCCATTTAATCAGGTAGAGAAGACCACAGATAAAGGATATTACAAATGCGGCATAGGAAATAAAGCATGTGATGACATGTATATGGAGCCAGTTACTCTGCAAGGCAGGGATCAGTGGTTGTATATGCTGTTCTATTGATGGGGAAATAGATGCATAACCCATAAAGAAAAGGGCGATGAGTGAGGCAAACATCGTGATTATGGGGAATGACAACCTTTTTTTCATTATTATTTGAACAAAGCTCACACACCATGCATAGAAGATAAGCGATTCATAAAAGTTTGATAAAGGCGCATGCCCTATGTTGAGTTTGTAAGATTCTATCCATCTTAAGACCAGCCCGAAGGTGTGCAATCCAAGGGTTATATAAAGGGTAGCCCATATTAAGGTTATAATCTTCTCCTTTTTAAGAGAAAAATACAGGATGTGCATGAAAAAGAGGAGTAAATAAAGCAGTGTAACAATGCCAAGGACCTTATGATTGATTACCATAATGTTTTTTTAACCTTTCGAACTCTTCTTTTAAGGCTTCCCTGTTTTTAGAGGCAACCCCGGCAACAATTATACCATTTGAAGCCTTCCTGATGAAAACCTTTCTATGATAAATAAAGAAGTTCATGTATAACCCAACGAGGATAAAGGCAAACCCAATCCAGACAATCCATACACCGGGGTCTTTTGATACCTCAAGGCCTGTATATAACTCATCCCTTATATCTTCGAGCCGGATATGTGTACCCTGAATATCCTTTTCCCTTAGCCTCTCTACATCTTTTAAAAACCATAAAGTTTTTGGTTCACCTTTCTCTAAATATGCGATGAGCACCCCGGGACCAAAATCGTGGATCATACCCTCGAATCTTGCAACCATCAAAATGAGGTCATTCTTCTTATATGTATCCCTTTCTCTTAAAATGACATTTTCCCCACCAATGTTGAAGAGGAATGAAGGCGTGCTTCCATAACTTGCCTGATATACATGTATGCCTTTATAATTGAGGGGGTCGTTTACCCTTATATCCTTTTCTAAAACAATATTACCATTTTCAATTACCTCCACAGTACTCACATAATCCTTTGGTTCGCCACCCGGATAAAAACTTGCCTTGAAATCCTTGCATCTGAGGGCAAATCCAAGGGGCCGTTCTTTTATATTATCACCCCTTATGGTTATCTGATCCCTTACCTCCCCCTTCTTTAACATCATAAAACCTTTATACCCGAATATTAAGCCAATAAAACTCCCTAAGAGAATAACGATAATGCTTGCATGTATCGTGAGGACTCCATACCTTGACAGAGCACCTTTTTCTAATACTATCCCCTTCTCTTCTTCATGAATAGAGTGGTATCTTTTTTTTAGTTTCTTGATTGCTTCTACGCTATCTTTCCCTTGTATCTGGAAATGCATCTCCATATTGGTGAGCGTATTTTCATCGGGTAATTTCACATCTCTCTCACTCCTCACAAAACGGATAAATCTTCCAAGGGTACAGATGATTAAATTGGCTGCGAAAAGTATAATTAACGTAAAAAACCATGGGGAATGATATGTATCATCCAGACCAAGTAATCTTATAATATTATAAGTATTTTCAGAATAAATGGAGAGATATTCTTCTACAGAAGCCTTTTGTTTTATAAAAGTTCCAAAGAGAGAGCCGATAGCGATGAAAGAGAGGAGAAATATTGTAAACCTTATGGACGTAAGAAACTTATAGATATGGTCGATTAGATGTTTTTTAGGGCTGGATTTCCCATCCCCTCTATTATTTTTTATGGCATTCATTACACTTTGTAGGAGCGTTTATCCCTTTTGCCAGGACATCCTTATGGCAGGTCAGGCATTTCTTGTGGAATGCATCCTTTGCCACAGGTTCATTATCCTTCGCTTCCCTCAAGAGATGGCACTTTAAACAACTTTCAGGTTCTTTCGGGTCTTTATCTTTGTGGTGACAGGCTGTACAGTCTATCTTTGCCTTTTCAATATGTGTTGTGTGTGAAAAGGCAACAGGTGGAAGCTTTGCCCCTTCGAGTATAATAGAAATTACCTCTGGAGGTTTTTTTTCTGCAACTGCGGGATTAAAAGCATAGAGGAGCGAAAGGAGTAATGAAAAAAAAACAACAAGTATGAGAGATTTTTGTTTCATACACTCCCCCTGGAAAATTTTTGACATGTTATCTTAAAAAAATATATTAAGTCAAGGGTTTAAAACCGTTCGCTTAATTTCATTGAAATTGAGTCTTTACCTGTGTGATACTTGAAAAGGTTCAAAAATGGGTCTTATCAATCTGCTTTTTAGAAATCCTTTGGTTTTTATTCTTGTGGCGATACCGCTTTTATACTCGATTATTATTCATGAAGTAGCTCATGGCTGGGTGGCAAACAAAATGGGAGACCCGACTGCTAAGTGGCTTGGCAGATTGAGTCTTAATCCGATAAAACATCTCGATCCTATTGGAACCCTTATGCTATTGGTCTTTGGATTTGGCTGGGCAAAACCTGTTCCTGTAAATTTTAACAACCTGCACGATACACGTAAGGGGCTGATATTTGTATCCTCTGCAGGGATTGTGGCCAATATCATTTTAGCCTTTTTTTCCTTTTTTCTTCTTCGTCTTTTATCCCCATCTGAGGTTATATCAACTATTCTCTATTATATGGCTCAGATTAATATCATGCTTGCAGCCTTTAACCTGATCCCAATCCCACCACTGGATGGTTCAAAAATACTCATGGGTTTTTCATCGAGAAGGTTTCAATATTCCCTTGCGAGGCTTGAACCCTATGGAATGTTTATCATCATTGGTTTGCTTTATCTTGGTGTTTTGAATCCCCTCATAGCCTTTTTTCAGTGGATTATTTTAGCATTCATAGGAATTTTGCTGCCATAATAATTTAGTGGCCAGTATCCAGAACAAAAGCTTTGGGGGCAATTCTACTTCTGACTGCTGAAATTTTATTTTAAATCTATTTGCCGTAATTTTTAGCAAGATAATCTATGATAATTTTTGCTTCTTCCTCTGTCCCAGGGGCACCACGAACATTCATCATACGCATTACAGTGGTTTTCCATTCATTCATTGTTTTTTTCTTTGATTTAGGCCTATCAAGACTATGGCATCCACTGCATTTTTTCTCAAAAAGGTTTTTTGCATCAACTTCGGCCTTTTCAGCGCTATGGGTAGGAGAAAAAGATAAAGCTAAAAACAGAAACCCCAAAGTATATACAGCAATGTTTTTCATTTAATGCCCCCCTTACGTCTTATTGAGAAACCATATATTTTAATTGATAACCACCATATTTTCAAGGTTGAATATAAGGTAGAATTTCGTGTGTAAGTGGGTTATAATAAGAGCGGAAAGGGTTAAAAATGAAGAGTATGGGTAGTGACTTTGATATAGTCAACAAGTTTTTGGAACGCAGACTCCAGCAGGCGGACATTAAAACTATCCTCAATGCCTTAAGCGCAGCTGAGCGTGAAGAATTCCTGGTTAAGGTTGCAGATGTGCTCGGGAAGCTCACAGCGCTCCTGGAAGTGTCGAAAAAGGTTTCAGATACCTTAGAACTCGATACCCTGCTCACCCGCATGATTGAAATTACAACTGAGGCAATAAACACTGACCGCGGTTCACTATTTTTAAATGACAAAAAAGCAGGGGAGCTTTTTTCGAGAATTGTAAAGGGGGAGTTAAAGAGCGAGATTAGATTTCCTAACCATATGGGTATTGCAGGTGCTGTCTTTAAAAGTGGTGAACCAATTATTATAAATGATGCCTATGGTGACTCAAGATTTAACAAAGAGGTTGATAAAAAAACGGGCTACAGGACGAAAAATATACTCTGTGCACCCATAAAAACAAGAAACAACGAAATAATCGGCGTTGTCCAGTTGCTCAATAAAAAGGATGATGATTTCCGCGAGGACGATCTGACGCTCTTGGAGGCAATTACATCACAGGCCGCAGCGGCCTTGCAGAACGCTCAGCTTTTTGATGAGGTACAGAAGGCAAAAGAGGAGGAGTCACAGCTTTTGGAAATTACCACGGCAATCTCCTCCGAGTTACAACTACAACCTCTGCTTGCAAAAATAATGGAAACAACCACGGAAATCCTCGATGCAGACAGGAGCACGCTCTTTTTATATGATGAAAAAACAAAAGAGCTGTGGTCTCAGGTTGGGCAGGGACTGGAGATAAAGGCAATAAGGTTTCCCAGCCATCTTGGTATAGCGGGAACAGTTTTTACGACAGGTGAAACGATTAACATACCGGAAGCGTATAAAGATTTAAGGTTCAACCCGGAGATTGATAAGAAAACAGGATATATTACGAAGACCATTCTCTGTATGCCTGTAAAAAACAAGGAGGGGAAGACCATCGGTGTTACCCAGGTGCTAAATAAGAAGGGAGGGCCCTTCACAAAGGTAGATGAAAACAGGCTCCGTGCCTTTTCTGCTCAGGCATCAATAGCAATTGAAAATGCCAGGCTTTTTGATGATGTGCTTAACATGAAAAACTATAATGAGAGCATCCTCGAAAGTATGAGTAACGGCGTTATAACACTGGACGACGAGAAACGGATTGTAAAATCCAACTCCGCTTCTTTGAGGATATTGAATACAAGCGTGGAAAACATTATAGGTATTTCTGCAGATGAATATTTTTCAGGTAAAAATGTATGGATTATAGAGAATATTGATCGTGTTATTGAAACAGGAAAACCTTACCTTGCAATGGATGCAGAATTTTTTATTTCTGATGGGAAAAAGGTTTCGGTAAACTTAATGGTGGTTCCCCTCATCAATATTAAAAACGAGTCCATTGGATCAATGCTCGTGTTTGAGGATATAACCAAAGAGAAACGTCTTAAAAGTACTATGGCCCGCTATATGACCAAAGAGGTAGCTGAAAAATTGTTAGAGGCAGGCGATGCCATGCTGGGTGGACAGGCACAAGTTGCAACGGTACTTTTTTCTGACATACGGAGTTTTACGGCTATTTCCGAAAGGGTCGGCGCCCAGGAGACGGTGAGTATGCTCAATGAGTATTTTACAATAATGGTTGACATTATTTTCAATTATGGGGGCATTCTGGATAAGTATATTGGAGATGCTATCATGGCTGTATTCGGGGTACCGTTTATGACCGGTGAAGATGCAGACCATGCTGTTATGGCAGCAGTAGATATGTTAAGGGCATTGAGGGATTTTAATAGAGAGAGGGCGAAAATTGGTAAGAGCCCTATTAATATCGGGGTTGGAATAAATACCGATGAAATTGTAGCCGGGAATATCGGTAGTATGAAAAGGATGGATTATACTGTTATAGGGGATGGTGTGAATCTTGCATCCCGACTTGAGGGGGCAAACAAATACTACGGAACAAGTCT
>JAPLKF010000026.1 GCA_026388215.1 Pseudomonadota bacterium
CGGGTTGCCAGGCAGCTTGAAATCCTTGGCGTTGATATCATCGAAGCAGGCTTTCCGATAGCCTCTGACGGTGATTTTGACGCAGTCAAGCAGATTGCAGGTATTATCAAGAATAGTGAGGTTGCAGGTCTTGCCAGGGCAAATGATATGGATATTGACCGGGCATGGGAAGCGATAAAGAATGCCCGGAAGCCACGGATCCATACGTTTATCTCGACCTCCGATATCCATCTCAAACATCAGTTTCGGAAAAGCAGGGATGAGGTTTTAAAGATTGCTGTCAATTCCGTGAGGCGGGCAAAGAAGTACACGCCAAATGTTGAGTTCTCTGCCATGGATGCGACCCGAAGCGATTGGGATTACCTGTGCCGTGTCTTTGCCGAGGTTATTGATGCAGGGGCTGTTACTGTCAATGTTCCTGATACGGTTGGCTATGCTGTGCCTGATGAATTTGGCAAACTCATTCGCTATATCAAAGAACATGTCCCTAACATCTCTCAGGCCATCATCAGTGTACACTGTCACAATGACCTGGGGCTTGCGGTTGCAAACTCAATTGCCGCTATTCAAAACGGTGCCCGTCAGGTAGAGTGCACAATTAACGGCATTGGCGAACGGGCAGGAAATGCCTCCCTTGAAGAGATTGCAATGATCCTGCGTACGCGCAAGAATATATTTCCCGCTGATACACGGATTGTCACTGAGAAGATATACCCCACAAGCAGATTGGTAACCTCTATCACCGGTGTTTCTGTTCAGCCAAACAAGGCGATTGTCGGTGCGAATGCCTTTGCACATGAATCAGGTATCCACCAGGACGGTCTTTTAAAAGCAAAGTTGACTTATGAAATCATGACCCCCGAGTCTGTAGGGATAGCGAAAAGCTCCCTCGTCCTTGGCAAGCACTCAGGAAGGCATGCGTTTCGTGACAGAATTGAAGAACTCGGGTATACCCTGAATGATAAAGAGCTCAACCTTGCCTTCAAGAGGTTCAAGGCTCTTTCAGATATGAAAAAATATGTCTACGATGAAGATATTGAGATGATTATCATGGATGAAATATACAAGGTACCTGAGAGATACAAACTCGTATACCTCAATGTCAGTTGCGGTAATGTGACGATCCCTACGGCTACGGTGAAACTTGAGGTTGATGGGAACACATACCAGGAAGTTGGTGTAGGAGATGGACCCGTTGATGCGACGTACAAAATCATCAAGAAGATGGTAAAGACAAACAGTATGCTCGCAAAATTTTCCGTTAATTCCATTACGAAAGATATGGATGCTCAGGGTGAGGTGTTTGTGAAGCTCGAAGAAAAAGGTCTTATTGCCATAGGGAAAGGTGCGGATACCGACATCATTGTGGCAAGTGCAAAGGCGTATATCAATGCCTTAAACAGGCTTGAATACATCAAAAACAAAAGGGTTGAGGTGAAATAATATGGGTATGACTATCACAGAGAAGATACTTGCGTCACATGCAGAAAAAAAGGTTGTAGAGCCTGGTGAAATCATTGATGCAAGGATTGACCTTGCCCTCGCTAACGACATTACAGCACCGCTATCCCTTGAAGAATTTGAAAGGGTTGGCGCTGAAAAGGTTTTTGATCGTGAGAAGGTTGTGTTTGTACTGGATCACTTCACCCCCAATAAGGATATACCTTCTGCAGAGAATTGTAAGAAGATAAGGGAGTTTTCAAAGAGGTATGGCATAAAATATCTATATGAGGGAGGGTCATGTGGTATTGAACACGCACTCCTCCCGGAAGAGGGACTTGTGGTACCAGGCGATTTAGTAATAGGAGCGGATAGCCATACCTGTACCTATGGAGCACTTGGTGCCTTCTCCACCGGTGTTGGAAGCACGGATTTAACCTACGGTATGGTTACCGGGCGTATATGGCTCAAGGTACCTGAGAGCATTAAATTTCTCTGCTATGGAAAATGGCAGAGATGGGTTACGGGGAAAGACCTTATACTCCATATAATCGCAACAATAGGAGTAGACGGTGCACTCTATGCCTCAATGGAATTTGAAGGGGAAGCCATATCTGCCCTTTCAATGGACTCACGTTTTACCATTGCCAATATGGCAATTGAGGCAGGGGCAAAAAATGGAATATTCAAGGTAGATGAAACCACCATAGCCTATGTGAAAGAGAGAGGGAAAAGACCTTATACTCTATTCGAGAGCGATAGCAATGCACGCTATAAAGATGTTTTTGAGATTAATGTGGCTAAGGTAGGGTTAAATGTTGCATGTCCATCGCTCCCGTCTAATGTGAAGGATGTACAGGCCCTGAAAAATATAAATATTGACCAGGTTGTAATCGGTTCCTGCACGAATGGAAGACTCGAAGATCTGGAGGTTGCATCCAGGATATTAAAAGGGAAAAAGGTTGCAAAATATACGAGATGCATTGTTATCCCTGCCACACCAAAGATTTATTATGAAGCCATGAAGCGTGGATATTTCGAGATTTTTCTTGAAGCAGGTTGTATAATATCACCACCAACGTGCGGTCCTTGTCTTGGAGGACACATGGGTGTGCTTGCCAAAGGGGAAAGGGCAGTAGCCACAACAAATAGAAATTTTGTTGGGAGGATGGGACATCCAGGAAGTGAGGTTTACCTTTCAGGCCCGGCAGTTGCGGCAGCAAGCGCCATAAAAGGGGAGATAGCCCATCCGGATGAAGTTGCATAAAATCAGTTCATGGCTGTTAGCTCGTAGCCTTTAGTTCATGGCTCATAGATAGGAGCAGAACCTATGAACTATGAGCTATGAACCATGAGCTAAATCGGAGGTCCTATGATATTGAAGGGAAGGGTTTGGAAGTTTGGAGACAATATAGATACGGATGTGATTATCCCTGCAAGGTATCTTGCATATACAGATCCAAAGGTACTTGGGGAGCATTGCATGGAACCTATATCCCCTTCATTTCATAAAGAAGTGAAAAAGGGGGATATTATAGTAGGGGGGTTAAATTTCGGCTGTGGTTCTTCAAGGGAACATGCCGCCATTGCCATATCTGCCCTCGGTATACCCCTTGTAATAGCAAAAAGTTTTGCAAGGATATTCTATAGGAATGCATTCAATAAGGGGCTTGCACTTTTAGAGGCAGATATAGAGAAAGACATTCGGGAAGGGGAATTGATAGAGGTTGACCTTTCTAAAGGGGTTATAAGATGGAAGAAAAAAGAGGTTAAGGCAAAGCCCATCCCGCCCTTTATGGTAGAGCTTATTAACGAGGGCGGATTGATAAACTATCTTAAAAAGAAACTGGAGGAATCAAATGAAAGAGTATAATGTAGCTGTTGTTGGCGCTACCGGTGCCGTTGGCAACGAGATGGTGACAACACTTGAAGAGAGAAGGTTTCCTGTAAGGAAGCTCACCCTTCTTGCCTCGTCAAGGAGTGTGGGGAAAACCTTAACCTTCAAAGGAAGGGGATTACCAATAGAGGAATTAAAGGAGGATTCTTTTAAGGGTATTGATATTGGACTATTTTCACCGGGTGGTGCAGTAAGCTTGAAGTTTGCACCTATTGCAGCAGCGAGCGGGTGTGTGGTGATAGATAACACATCTGCCTTCAGGATGGAACCCGATATTCCCCTTGTGGTGCCTGAAGTGAATGAACATGCGGTTGCAGGATATAAAAATAGGGGTATTATCGCCAATCCGAACTGCTCTACCATCCAGATGGTGGTCGTATTAAAGCCCCTCCATGATGCTGCAAGAATTAAAAGGGTTGTGGTTTCCACGTATCAGGCAGTTTCAGGCACAGGGAAAAAGGCAATCTATGAATTGGAACAGCAGGTACTTGCTATATACAGCCAGAAAGAGATTGTGAAGAAAGTATATCCATACCAGATAGCATTTAACTGTCTCCCCCATATCGATGCCTTCCTTGAGAACGGATACACGAAAGAAGAGATGAAGATGGTGAACGAAACGAGAAAGATTATGGAAGATAGCATACAGGTTACCGCGACAACGGTAAGGGTGCCGGTTTTTTATGGCCATTCCGAATCCGTAAATGTTGAATTCGAGAAAGATTTGAGTCCTGATACGGCAAGAAAAATCCTGAGGAAGGCACCTGGCGTGAAGGTAGTTGATAATCCTTCAAAAAATAAATATCCCATGGCGATACATGCAGCAGGCAGGGATGAAACATTTGTGGGAAGGATAAGGAGAGACGAGTCCATTCCCCATGGGTTAAACATGTGGATTGTGGCAGATAACATAAGAAAAGGTGCCGCCTTAAATGCAGTCCAGATTGCAGAGGTGTTGATTAAGAAGTACCTGTAGTTCAACACAGTATATAGTATGCAGTAGGCACTAAGCAGTAGACAGATTAAAAGTCAAAAGAAGTTGCTGCTTACTGCATACTGCTTACTGAATTTAGCTGCATCCTCCCTACTCCTTACTTCCTACTGCTCTTCATCGTGTTTGTGTGGTTGCATTCGCTGGATAGCATCTATCTCATCTTCTATCTCGTTAATTTCTTCCTTCATCCTAAATATTCCGTTTATTCTCTCTTTTATAAACGGGTCATCCTTGCTTAAGATTTTTCCCAGAGAAAATTCCTCATAAACATATTCACCTATTTCTATGTATGATTTCTGCATGTTTCTCTGGATTTTTGTAATATCTATGAATTTCCTTTTTCCTATTTTTGCCTGTTTTTCAACATTAAATGCAATATCCTGGGCTGCCTCTCTCAGGGTTTTTAGCCCTTCCTCGGTTTTTTTCTTCAAATCATCAATAATAGCCATTCAATTCTCCCTTTAATCGTAATTTTCTAATAAATATATGCAATAGATGATAGTTTTGCAAGTATATTGAAATAGTTATATTCTTGTGATACATTACGAATCAACAAAGATAAGTTTTTTACCACCAGAGCATTTGAAAGAGCGCCTTTATTTGTATGAATATTAGAAATAGATTAGAAGAGAAGGAAGAATACATATTATCTCCCTTTGCACAAAAAAGCAGTAAAACAAGGGGTAGAGTCAAACCTGAACCCGAATGTGACATAAGGCCTGCATTTCAGCATGACAGGGACAGGATAACGCATAGCAAGTCGTTTAGAAGACTTAAGCACAAGACACAGGTTTTTTTATCTCCAGCAGGCGACCATTACAGAACAAGACTGACCCATACACTTGAAGTTGCCCAGATTGCAAGGACTATTGCAAAGGCTTTATCCCTCAATGAGGACCTTGTTGAGGCTATTTCTTTGGGACACGACCTTGGCCATACACCCTTTGGTCACGCAGGAGAAGACTCTTTGAATGAGATACATAAGGGTGGATTCAGGCATTATGAACAGAGCCTCAGGGTTGTTGATGTGCTTGAAAAGGATGGTAATGGTTTGAATCTGACGATTGAGGTAAGGGATGGTATCGTAAAACATTCAAAGGGCAAGGGGGAAATTATAATAAAAGACGAAGAGGATAAGCCTTTTACAAAAGAGGCTGAAGTTGTGAGAATAGCGGATATAATCGCATATATTAACCATGATATTGATGACGCAACAAGGGGAAACATTATCACAGAGTCAGATGTGCCGAAAGAATGTGTAGAATTTATGGGTAAAACAAGCTCAAAAAGGATAGACAGCATGGTCCGTGGTGTGATTTTTGAAACATTAAAAAATACGAATCTAAATTTAAGTATCAGTGAGGAGCTTGAATATCATATAGCAAAACTCAGGGATTTTTTGTATGAAAGGGTTTATGATAACCATATTGTTCATAATGATTTTATAAAGTGTTCAAAGATAATAAAAGACCTTTACCATTATTTTTTAAAAAACCCTGATGCCTTTCTTGAAGAAACAGGCAGAAAGGATTTCTATGATGAGCAATCGATATGTGTATGCGACTTTATTGCAGGCATGACAGATAGATATGCCTTTAATCTTTTTGAAAAGTTTTTTCTTCCATTGCCGTGGAAGATGCCGGTATAGAGAAATAATGGAGAATGTAGAATGGAGAATTAACAACTGAAAGAAATTAATTCTTCATTCTTAATTTTTTAATTCTTCATTTTACTGAAGGGAGTTTAGATGATGGAAAAGGTTTATAATCCACATAAGATAGAGGAAAGATGGTATAGGTTTTGGGTTGAGAAAGGGTACTTTACAGCGGAAAATGGCTCTTCAAGCCCCCCATTCTCTATGGTGATACCTCCACCGAATGTTACAGGTTCGTTACATATGGGGCATGCACTGAATAATACCTTACAGGATATTGTTGTGCGGTTTAAAAGAATGGCCGGTTTTAATACATTATGGGTACCAGGAACCGACCACGCAGGCATTGCCACACAAAATGTAGTTGAGAGGGAAATTGCCAAAGAAGGTTTGACACGCGAACTACTTGGCAGGGATAAATTCATAGAGATGGTCTGGGAATGGAAGAGAAAGTCAGGCGGCATTATCATTGAACAACTGAAAAGGCTTGGCTGTTCATGTGACTGGTCAAGGGAGCGCTTTACCATGGATGAGGGGCTTTCGCGAGCAGTCCGTGAAGTTTTTGTGAGATTATATCAGGAAGGGTTGATCTATAGAGGCAATTATATCATTAACTGGTGTCCGAGATGTAAGACCGCCCTTTCTGACCTTGAAGCAGAGCATGAGGAAACGAAGGGCTACCTCTATTATATAAAATATCCGCTGGCAGAAGGAGATGGATATTTGACTGTTGCAACTACAAGGCCCGAAACAATGCTTGGAGACACAGCTGTCGCAGTTAACCCCCAGGATGAGCGATACGAAAAATATATTGGAAAATCAGTGATACTCCCGGTGGTAGAAAAGCATATACCTGTTATAGGGGATACCTATGTAGATAAAGATTTCGGAACAGGCGTATTAAAGGTTACACCTGCCCATGATTTTAACGATTTTGAAATAGGAAACAGGCATGGTCTTCAGGTGGTAAAGGTGATAGATGATGATGGAAAGATGAACGAGAACGCAGTCCATTACAGGGGGATGGACAGGTTTGAGTGCAGGGAGAAGATTATTGAGGAATTACGTACCAAGGGATTGCTTGAAAAGATAGAACCCTATGCCCTGCCTGTGGGAAAGTGTTACAGGTGCAAGACAGTTGTTGAACCTGCATTATCTTTACAGTGGTTTTTAAAGATGAAGCCCCTGGCAGAGCCTGCGATTAAGGCCGTAAAAACCCACAGGGTAAGGATAATTCCGGAGATGTGGGAGAAGGTTTACTTTGAGTGGATGGAGAACATCAAGGATTGGTGTATATCACGGCAGATATGGTGGGGACACAGGATACCTGTCTGGTATTGTGATAGATGTATGAAAACGTACGTATCGGTGGAGGACCTGAGTGTATGTGAGGATTGTAAGGGAGAGTTGAGACAGGAATCAGACGTACTCGACACATGGTTCTCTTCAGGACTATGGCCTTTTTCCACCCTCGGGTGGCCAGACAATACAGATGACCTTAAGACCTTTTACCCGACATCGCTCCTTATAACAGGATTTGATATACTTTTTTTCTGGGTGGCGAGGATGATTATGATGGGCATCAGATTTATGGGGGATGTACCCTTCAGGGAGGTTTATATTCACGCCCTTGTGAGGGACGCTGAAGGGAAGAAGATGAGTAAATCAAAAGGAAATGTGATTGACCCCTTATCAGTGATAGACAGATACGGAACGGATGCCTTCAGGTTTTCTCTTACAATGCTTGCAGCACAGGGTCGAGATATACTTCTTTCTGAGGAGAGAATCGAAGGCGTGAGAAATTTTGTGAATAAAATCTGGAATGCCTCAAAACTCGCTTTAACATTTTTAAAAGACCCTGCGTTTACCCATACAACAAAAAGATCATCATTCCTGCCAGACAGATGGATACGTTCAAGGGTAGAGAAGGTTATAAAAGAGGTGAAAGAAGATATTGATACGTATAAATTCAATGAAGCTGCGAATGTTCTCTATAACTTCGTGTGGCATGAATTCTGCGACTGGTATCTTGAACTTATAAAACCCAACCTCTATGGGAAGGTTAAAAAATATGATGATGGTATAACCAGATCAGTACTTTATGAAACCCTGCTGGATATATTAAAGCTCTTGCATCCACTGATGCCTTTTGTTACAGAAGAGATATATCAACGACTACCCCATCCCGAGAATGAAAGCATAATGGTTTCGTCCTTTCCGGTGTTTGATGATGCTCAAGTAGATGAAGAAAGCGAAGGTCATATGGATATGATTATGGGGGTTGTGGATGTGATAAGGAACATAAGGGGGGAAACAGGGATTGCTCCAAATGTTAAGATTGAGGTGATAATCCGTGCAAATGGTTACCAACCTCTGCTTCAGGAGTATGAGTTTTACATTAGAGAATTAGCAAGGATTGAACGTCTTGCCTTCACAGGTAATAATGCGCCTAAGAAGGCTGCAATTGGTGTGTATAAGGGGATTGAGGTATTCGTCCCGATAAAAGACCTTATAGATACCTCTGCTGAACTTGGAAGAATTAAGAAAGAATTAGTGAAGATAGAAGAGGAAATAGAAAGATTATTTAATAAGCTTAACAATAGATTGTTTATAGAAAAGGCTCCACCTGAGGTAGTTAAGAAGAATGAATCAAATTACAGTGAGTTACAGGAGAAAAAGGGGAAACTAATTGCGAGCAAAAAGGTTTTGGAGAAATTGTCAGGAAATTAAATGGCTCTAAATTTTTCAGTTATAGAAACATTCATATCTGATTATCGGGAAATCATGAAGGACAAGACACTGCTCAGGCAGGATAGGTATAAGATGATCGCCGGTCTTCGGGATAAACTTCAATCCTCGCTGAATGATTATGAGACCTTTGAGGGAGAACTTGCTTCCCTGATAATTGATAAAATTGAGAAAGCAACCACTTATGAGGAGCTTGTGCAGTGTCACAAAAGGGCAGTGGTAATGGTGGAAAAGTTTTTTTTAGAGGAGGATAACGTTTCTGATGTCCATGACCTGTTTCGTATAATAAGAGACAGAATAACCATTGGGGTTTTGAAAATGGTGGAAGATGAAATGGAAAAAGAAGGGTTCGGCAGTCCCCCAACAGATTATGCATGGTTAGGCCTTGGTAGTGAGGGCCGCGATGAACAGACAATGATAACGGATCAGGACAATATGATTGTGTATGACGAGAAAAATGATATATTTGCGACGGATTATCTCAGGAAGGAATGTTATGAACATTATAAGGGTAACGGGGATGATGGCGGGAAAAATATGCCTGTCCCAAAGCAACTCCTTGACTATTACTATGAGGTGTTTTCAAAAAAGGCTGTAGATAGATTGCATAGTGTAGGATTTGAGAGGTGCAAGGGTGGTGTTATGCCTTCCAGTGATAGATGGAGAGGCTCAATTGGGGATTGGAGAAAAAGAATTGAGGATAGACTCACCTTTGAAAAGGGTATTTTTGAATCATTAGATGTTATAATCTTAACAGATGCCCGTCCAATAAGTGGTAGCCAGGAGTTGACAAATATGTTTTTGAAGGATTTTTTTAGTTCTTTGAGTGAAAATAAACATGTCATGAAAGATTTTATACAGTCTGCTGTTTTAATGCCGACCGCCTTAAGCTTTTTTGGCAATTTTAAGACTGAAAAAAGTGGTGAAAATAAAGACAAATTTAATATTAAGCTGACAGGTTGGGCCCCCCTTATAATGACTGTAAGAATGGCTGCACTGTCAAACGGCATATATGAAACAAATACGTTAAAAAGGATCCGATTGCTGAGGGAAATGAATGTGATTAACAGAGATATGGAGGGAGACTTAATAGAAACCTACCTTGTACTTGTTAAGTTCAGGATAATGAACCAGATTAATAATAAGGTGAATGACGGCAAGGGTACGAACTATTTAAGACCCGATATACTTGGCAGTGAAGAACAGGAGAAACTCCGTAAGGCTATGAAGGTAGTGGAGACCCTGCAGAAATATATAGAAGCGATGCTGCTTTTCGGGCAGCCCATTTAAAGACTTGCTGTGCGCATAGCCTGCCCTGCTAAGCCTGCGGAAGCAGGTCTTGGCCAGGGCTTCGTAGCGCGAGGCCAGGGCGCTTTGTGCAAATGCGTTATCTTAGGGAGGTATAGATGAAAGTAGTAGAAATTATGAACAAGAATGTAGTAACCTGTCACCCTTCAGAAACTCTTACTGTAATAATTAACAAGTTTGAACTCTTTAATATTGCAGGCATGCCTGTTGTGGAAAAAGGAAAACTCGTTGGAATAGTTTGCCAGACAGATGTTCTCAGGGGGTTAAAGTCTGGAGGGAGTGCTCAGGAACTTATTGTGAGAGATGTGATGGTAAAAGATGTAATTACAGTATCCCCTACCGAAGCCGCTGAGAATGTTGCAAAGATTATGGTAGAGAACCATATAAATAGAATACCTGTTGTTGAAAGTGATAACGTGATAGGCATTGTAACCAGGGGTGATATAATAAAGGCAGTAGCCGAATGCGGGTGATTTTAACTAAAGTTCGGAGTTCGGCGTTCAGAGTTCGGAGTAAAATGGTGAACTGTGAACTGTGAACAAAATAAAGGGTGAGGTAAGATGAAGATCACAAGAGAAGTGGTGGAATATGTTGCTCATCTTGGAAGGCTTGAGCTTGAACCTCATGAAATTGAACTTTATACCTTGCAGATAGACAGAATCCTGGAATATATGGATAAGCTTAATTCGCTTGATACAAAAGATATTGAACCCACAAGCCATGTTGTGCCTGTTAGTTGTGTCCTTAGGGAGGATGAGGTGAAGAGTTCTTTTAGCATTGATGATTCAACTAAAAATGCACCCGAGAAAAAAGGGAATTTTTTTAAGGTACCTCCGATCAT
>JAPLKF010000027.1 GCA_026388215.1 Pseudomonadota bacterium
TGTAAAGGCGCCCCTTTCATACCCGAATAGTTCACTTTCAAGGAGGGTCTCAGGTATTGCCGCGCAATTTACCTTTACAAGGGGCTGGTTTTTCCTCTCGCTCGACTCATGGATGAGATTTACCACAACCTCTTTACCCACACCACTTTCGCCCTGAATAATACAGGTAGAGTCTGTCTTCGCTATCCTCACAATAAGGCTTGCGACCTCTTGCATCTTTTCACTTGAATAGATAAACGCCTCGCTTTTAAATCTATCCTTCAATGTCTCCTTTAATACCCTGTTTTCATGGATTAGATGCTTTTTTTCCTCTATCTTTTTTATCTTAAAAAGAAGGTCGTCGATATCTATAGGTTTTGTTAAATACTCGGATGCCCCTGCCTTTAGTGCATCCACCGCATTTTCTATACTTCCGAAGGCTGTGATCATGATTACCTCGACCTCAGGATTAATTTCCTTTAACCTTTTGAGTAACGTAAGCCCGTCAATATCGGGAAGTTTGTAGTCAAGGAGCACAATCTCAAGGGTCTCTTCTTTAAATATCTTTGTTGCTGCATCTCCGTCCCCTGCTTCTTTTGTTTTGTAGCCTTCCTTTTTTAAAAGCCCCCCGAGAAGGGACCTCTGTGCGTCTTCATCTTCGACAATCAATATACTTGCTTTATCCATATGAATATCCTTTCCCAACATTTAGTGGCATGAAATAACCAATAACCAAGCTACAAATTCCAAACTTTTGGTTATTCATCTTCATTCAAGACCTACGCTGGTTGCTGGCAGGCTGATAACAAGTGTTGTGCCCTTCCCTTCCTCACTTATAGCCTTTATTTCGCCGCCATGGTCTTTTATTATCATATAAGAGATCGGGAGACCCAATCCTATCCCTTTATCCTTTGTTGTATAATAGTATTCAAATATATTATGAAGCTCCTCTTTTTTGATGCCAGTCCCTGAGTCTTTAATGTAAATATTGATGTTCTTCCCTTTATGTTCTGATGATATCTCTACAACCCCATTATCTTCTATTGCCTCTATACTGTTCAGGATAATATTATGAAAGGTCTGCTTAACCCTTTCCTTCTGAGCATGTATATACATATCTTTATCTATTTTGTTTATTATAGCAATCTTTTTGGAGCTTGCCTTTTCTTTCAGGATGGTAGTTACCTCCTCAATTATAGTATAAAGGTTTTCATTAAGAAATGGGACATGGGCCTTAGTAGAAAGAAGAAACTCCTCCACAATCCTGTCAACCCTTGTGAGTTCACCTTTCATTATATCAATAAATTTGTAATACTCCTCCTTTTCCTTTTCCGGTATAAATTCCCTCTTTAATCTTTGCACCGACATGCTAATGGCATTGAGAGGGTTTCTTATCTCGTGAGCCATGCCTGAGGCAAGCTTGCCAAGAGAGACAAGTCTTTCCTTCATTGCCAATTCTTTCTCCATTTCTTTCATCTTCTTTCCATGTCTTCTTTCCAGAAGAAATATTACATAAGTGCTTAGTGCACCTGAGATGATTAAAAAGAGGAGTATGGATATAAGGCTAAGGGTGGTTCTTTTCACAATGTCATTTGCAAGCTCTTTTGATATAAGGATTTCAACTGTATATTTTGGGAGGAATCGTGAATTAAGAGGTTTAGATAATGTAAAAAGGTCCCCCTTTTTTTCATCGAAGGTTATATAGGGGACACCTTTCTCGTCGTATATCCTTATACCGGCAATGTTGAAGCCCTTCTCTTCCCTTTCCAGTATTTCCTTTATAATGAATTTTTTTCTGAGCATTTCCAGTTCATTGTCGTCTAAGCTGAAAAAAACAATACGCTCATTTACCCTGATACCCATAAGGAGTGATTTATTGTGATTAGTAGGCATTTTTATCAGCGTCTTCTGTTTTCCTGATTTCAGGGTATGAATGTATGAAGATGATACCTTCAGTACCCCTTTTTTCATTATCGTCTTACCATCTTTGTCTATCACCATGAGGTTTGTGACCGGCAGCCTTTCTACCTCCTTATCTGAGATGTTGTGAAAGAGCGCATACAGTTCTTCTACTATCGCCTCATCGTATACCATTATATTCAGGAAGTTTGGCGTGATTATGGTGGGGGATTTCTCGATAAGGCTCAGGTATTCAAGGTTTATTTCTATTTCTCTCTTAATATGTTTAAAAAGTATCTCCCCTTCACTTTTTAACAGTGTTTCAATGTTGTTTTTTATAATTCTGATCTGAAAATATCCGGTTATTGTGATGAGTAGAAAGAATATGGCGAACAACAGGGAAGGGAAAAGAAAGGGCCTTTTATCTTCCATACCTTCTTTGACGGAAAGGACGGTTTATTTTTTGTCTCTCAGTATCGCAGAAACTGTTATATCTTTCCTTCTGCTTATTATTTAAGGTTCTGGACACTTCCCCACTGTATTGGTTGTAGAGATTTTCTCTTGAACGTTCTATTGTTTCTATCTCGTTTTGAAGTCTTCCAATCTTTTCACTGTTATTCGATGGGGACCTCGAGAGCTCCTTGAGTTCCAGCCTTTTTCTGATGGATTCCCTTTTTAAAGAATGCCATTCATTGATATATTTGTTTTTTATCTCCCCCATCCTCATTTTTTGTGAATCTGTGAGATTGAGCCCCCTCTCAAACTCCGAATAGGAGTCTTGTGAATAAAGAGGGGGCACAAAGAGAAGGAAAAGGAGGAGGATATATAGGGGGAAATATTTCATTAGTAATTACCAGTAGCTCAATTTGGATTTACCGGTACCCATACCTTGTGAGATGGAACCCATTTGCCGCCAATCCATTCTCCCGGAACCTGAATCCATTCTCCCGGAGGATTTTCATTTACACCTCCTTCAGGAGATACATAGGCTGTTCTTGGTCTTTGTGCTGATTCTATCTTCTGGTTTGTTACATCCTGGTCTACTGCGTTTCCAGCAATTGCGCCTGCGAGTGCTCCGCCGGCAAGGCCTATTAATGTACCTGCAGTATTATGACCAATTACCTGACCTGCAATTGCACCAAGGCCTGCACCAATAGCTGCACCCTTCTGGGTATTGTAACCCGTAGATGCACATGAAAAGGTTAAAAGCCCTATTCCCAGGGCTAACATAATTAAAAACATCTTTTTCATATTCCTGCCTCCTTTTGGGTTTTAAAGAAGGGCTGTGCGTCAGCCCTTCTTTTACCATTTTCTAAAGTCCACGTGGTCCGAATCCTCTTCCGCCAAAGCCTTTTCCGCCAAGTCCGCAGGGTCCAAGTCCTCTTCCACCGTATGTTTCGCTCAATGTCTTAAGCTGTTCGGGTGTTAAGATCTTTCTCTGTTCAAGCTTTAGCTGCGCCATCTTATCGAACAGTTTCTGTTGTAAGGAGTTGAGTTCCTTTTGTTTTGCAAGGATTGTTGCCTCATCTGCCTTTGGGTCTGCGTAGAGTGTTCTTAGCTCGAACCTTTTCTGGAAAAGCTCGTATCTCAGCGCCTGCGTGTCATTATGAAACTTCTCTTTAATCTGCCACATCTTATCTGCCTGTTCCTTCGAGAGGTTCAGATTTGCCCCTGGGCCCATCGGCCCGCCAAAGCCATGCCCCGGGCCACCAAACGCTACATGACCACCTCTCGGTCCGAATGCAAATACTGTAGTGGCAAGCGCTACTAAAAGCACTACCAACATACTTACATACCATCTCTTCATGTTAACCTCCTGAAAATTTTTTTTCAAACTGTTTGTTTAAAAAGCAATAACCATGCCAAAAACTGGCATATTGTAACTACATGTAATTATTGGGAATAAAAATAGACGACCAATTAGCGCCTGCCCTTAGAAGTAAAAAATGTCGAATATTTCAGCCTATTTCGACAATTACGTCGAATATATTTCCTGCATCCAACCATCTTAAGCTTTCTATCAAATTCTGTAACATATCAGCCGTAAAATATGATATATTCTTGAAAATTTTTAAAAGGGTGGACAGATGATAGACGAAAGGATTGTAACAAAGGCAATTGTTGAGAGTTATACAAAAAAGCTTCTTTCCTCTTTGGAACTTGATGTGGCAATTTGCGGTGCAGGACCGGCAGGCATTGTTGCCGGATATTACCTCGCCAAAGCCGGGCTGAAGGTTGCTTTATTCGAGAGAAAGCTTTCTATCGGTGGAGGTATGTGGGGCGGGGGCATGATGTTTAACGAAATAGTTGTCCAGGAAGAGGCAAAGGCGTTGCTGGATGAACTTGATATCAATGCAAGGCTTTATACGGAAGGGTATTATGTTGCAGATGCGATCGAATGTGTCTCGGGGATATCCATAAAGGCAATCAAGGCAGGTCTTAAGATATTCAACCTTGTAAGCGTTGAGGACCTTATTGTAAGGGAAAATAAGGTTACAGGTATCGTGATAAACTGGACTGCAGTGGAGATGGCATCCTTACATGTTGACCCTTTAACCATAGCATCAAGATTTGTTGTTGATTCCACAGGCCATTCGGTAGAAGTAGTGAAGGTCCTGGAGAGAAAGATGAATGTGAAGCTTTTTACGCCGTCGGGAAAGATAGAGGGAGAAAAATCAATGTGGGCAAATGTTGCAGAAACAACTACCCTTGAAAATACAAAAGAGGTATTTCCGGGTCTTTATGTTGCAGGTATGAGTGCGAACGCCACCTTTGGCTCCTATAGAATGGGTCCTATATTCGGGGGGATGCTTTTGTCCGGTAAAAAGGTAGCGGACCTTATCATTAAAAGATGTACATGAAAAAAATCCTCACCATTGCAGGTCATGACCCTTCATCCGGGGCAGGGATAACAAGGGACCTGGATATATACTTTTCTCTTGGCATCCATGGGATTTCAGTTCCTACATGCATCGTTCTTCAGGGCCCGAAGGGGGTTAAAGACATATATCCGATACCCAGGGAGCATTTTTCTGAGATGCTCAAGATGGCAGGGAAGGAATTACATATAGATGGGGTGAAGATCGGTGTGGTATGGGATGTACCTTACATAGATGAGATTTCAGCATTTTTGAGAAAAAAAAGGATACCGGTTGTTGTAGACCCGATGATTACGTCAAAGAATGGGAAAAGACTGGTTACCGATAAAGGTCTGAAACAGTTGATTAAGCTACTTTTCCCCATGGCAGATATTATTACCCCTAATGTTGAGGAGGCTTCCATTATCACCGGGAATAAGGTGAAGAATCTAAAAGATATGAAGCGTTGTGCGAGGGTCATGTGTGATATGGGTCCTAAGGCCGTGGTCGTAAAGGGGGGACACCTTAAGGGGGAACCCGTAGACCTTCTTTTTGACGGCAAGGAGATTACGGTATGGGAGAAAAAGAGGATTGAGAGAGAGGTTCACGGAACAGGCTGTATATTCTCTTCACTCCTGATATCCTTTCTTGTCCATGGTTACCCTGTAAAAGAGGCATTTCTTGCATCAGAGGGGGTCATGGAAGATATGCTGAAGGGGAGTTACAGGATAGATAAGGAAGGGTATTTCTATGCATCATCCGGTATTTTAAGTAGTGGATATGCCGATAGGTGGAAGGTTTTACACACAATGAAGGAGGCCCGGAAACGCTTATATGAGCTTAATGTCGTTGAGCTTATCCCCGAGGTCCAGATGAATATAGGCTATGCTGTAGAAGGTGCAAATGGCATCGAAGATGTGGCGGCATTTCCTGGTAGAATCGGTCAATATGATGGGAAGATATATGTGAAGGGTGAGCCTCAATTTGGTGCGTCATCCCATGTGGCGAGGTTAATCCTCACCTTTATGAAGTATTATCCTCATGTAAGGTCATGTGTAGATATAAGGTATGACAGGGCCATTATAAAGAAGGCCAGGGGAAAGGGCATGGATGTAGTATTTTTTGATAGAAGGAAAGAGCCGAAGAAGATAAAAGGGGCAGAGGGTAAAAGCCTCGATTTTTTGGTAGAAAAGGTTTTAAAAAGGGTAAATACCCCGCCGGATATAATCTATGATGTGGGCGATGTCGGTAAGGAACCTATTATAAGGCTTTTTGCTAAAGACCCTCTAAAGCTCATAAAAAAGATGGAGATGATAATACCATGAATAATAAATTGATAGAAGCGCGCAAGGGGAAGATTACAAAGGCTATGGAGCGTATTGCAAAGGATGAGGGGATAGAAAAGAATCTGTTGTGCAAACTCATAGCTGAAGGTAAGGCAGTAATCCTTGCAAACAACAGGCATAAGGCATTTACCCCAAAAGGCGTAGGAAAGGAATTGAGCGTAAAGGTGAATGCGAATATAGGAACTTCCCCTGAAAGGGTGGATATAAAAATAGAAATAGAGAAGTTGAAGATGGCAACCAAGGCTGGTGCCGATACGGTGATGGATTTAAGCACAGGCGGAGACCTTAATGAGATAAGAAAGGTTATTATAGCGAATGCCGGGATACCGGTAGGTACGGTTCCCATCTATCAGGCGGCAGTGGAGGCTGTGAAGAAGAGAAAGACAATAACGAAGATGGTGCCGGATGAAATCTTTGAGGTGATAGAAAAACATGGCATGGATGGTGTTGATTTTATTACAGTCCACTGCGGGGTAACACAGAGGTCCCTCGAAAGGCTGAAAAAGCAGGGAAGGATTACTGATATTGTGAGCAGGGGCGGGGCATTCCTTGCAGAATGGATGATTGTAAATAAAAAAGAAAACCCCCTTTATGAAGGGTACGATAGGCTCTTAAGGATTGCAAAAAGATATGATATGACGTTAAGCCTCGGGGATGGGCTAAGACCGGGAAGTATTGCCGATGCCACCGACAGGGCACAGGTTGAGGAACTTATCATCCTCGGGGAACTCTGTAAAGAGGCAATTAAAAGTGGTGTGCAGGTGATGATAGAAGGCCCGGGCCATGTGCCTATAAATCTGATTGAGGCAAATATTGTGCTGCAGAAAAAGCTATGTAACGAGGCACCTTTTTATGTTCTGGGACCTATAGTGACAGATATAGCGCCTGGCTATGATCATATTACTTCAGCCATCGGAGGGGCCATTGCAGGATATTATGGTGCGGATTTTCTGTGTTATGTGACACCCTCTGAGCACCTCGGGCTTCCAACACCGAAGGATGTGTGGGATGGTGTTATGGTGACAAAAATTGCAGCCCATGCGGCTGATATTGCGAGGGGCAATCAAAAGGCATTAAGGCTTGACCAGGCAATGTCAACATACAGAAAGGCACTTAACTGGGAAGGCCAGATAAAGTGCGCAATAGACCCTGACAAGATAAAGAATTTCAGAAAGGAACGAAACCTCCATGATGATGTCTGCAGCATGTGCGGTGAGTACTGTGCTATGAAGATAGTAAAAGACTATTTTAAGAAATAATACTACATACGTCTATCTGGTCTATCTCGTCTATCTTGTTCAAGACCGAAGAGACTGAATTGACACAATAGACAAAAAATGAAATCAAGCCCATCACAATGGCAGATCATGATTTACACGGTATCTGAGCTTACAGCACAGATAAAAAAATCAATCAACAGCCAGTTTCAGGATGTACTTGTAGAGGGTGAGGTTTCAAACATGAAACTGTATCCTTCAGGCCACCTCTATTTTACATTAAAGGATGACTTTGCAATGATAAACGCTGTGGTGTTCAATTATTACGGAAAATATCCGGAAGATATGATGAAGGATGGCATTGCTGTCATTTGTAAGGGAAGGGTGGATGTGTATGAAAGAAGGGGCCAATACCAGCTTTTAGTTGATGAGATAGAGGTGAAGGGGTTAGGGCTTTTACAGCTGAAGTTCCAGATGTTAAAGGAAAAATTATTTAAGGAAGGGATCTTTGACGTAAGTAGAAAAAAGACAATACCACTTTTGCCGGAGAGGATTGGTATTATCACTTCACCTGTAGGTGCGGCAATAAGGGACATGTTGAAGATTATATCCGGGAAATTTGAGAATATGTCTGTAACCATATACCCTGTAAAGGTTCAGGGGGATGAGGCATGTTATGAAATCGTTGAGGCGATAACCCATTTCAATAAAACAAAGGATGTGGATGTAATTATAATTGGAAGGGGCGGGGGTTCATTTGAAGACCTTGCCCCCTTCAATGAGGAGATTGTGGCAAGGGCAATATATGACTCGGAGGTGTCGATTGTTTCCGGTATTGGTCATGAGATAGATTTTACCATAGCCGATTTTGTGGCAGATGTGAGGGCGCCAACACCGACTGCGGCGGCAGACCTTGTGGTGAAGGATAAAAGGGAATTGCTCGATATAATTGTAAATATGAAGAATGCCCTAAGACAGAACATGAAAGGCAGGTTAGAGAAGGCAAGGTTTTCCCTCTACCAGGGGGCCATGGAGCTGAAAGAGAGAAAGGATTTTATCGTCACATACAGGATGTATCTGGATGAGATACTGAATAACCTGACACATGGTTTTACATTATACTTCAGGGACAAGAAAGGACAGATAGAGACCCTGACACAGAGGATAAAAGACCTGAGCCCTGATAACATCTTAAAAAGGGGTTATAGCATAACGGTCAAAAGGGATACGAAAGAGGTTGTGGTAAGTACATCTCAGGTGGTGAAAGGGGAAGACCTTCTCGTGAAACTCCATAAAGGGGAACTCGGGGTTTCAGTGCAGGAGAAACATTCGTAGTCTATCCTGTCTGTTCAGTCTGTTCCGTCTTTCTTGTCGTGACTAAATAGACCAGATAGACCAGAGAGACGAGATAGACCAAAAAGACAAAAAGCTGTTCCACAAAATCTCTTCCAGCTTTCTGCGCTATGCTTTATACTATCAGCTATGAGCCGTTGGCTATTATGAAACGAGAATCCTTTATGTTTATGTTGCCATATTGGTTTTTGTGGCGGAGGAAGTGGATAGAATCGAGGTCAATGTAATCGAATATGCCTGTACCTGAGGCACAATAGATGCCTGCGGATGCACCTACCATTGTTTCTATCATGGACCCTATCATCAGGGTGAGTTTATGTTTTTTTGCATATTCCAGAATCTTGAAGGATTCACCGATACCGCTTTTCGCAATCTTTATGTTCACTCCATCGCATAGGTTATTATCAATGGCACGCTGCAAATCCTTAACTGTGAACACAGTCTCGTCAAGGATAATCGGGATGGGTGAATATTTTTTTATCTTCCTTAATCCTTTGTAATCATTTTTTGGCAAAGGCTGTTCGAAAAGCTGGATTCTATAACCTTCCTTTTCTATGTAATTGATAATCTGTGAAAATGTTTTTTCTGTGTATCCCTGATTGCCATCAAGGCGGAGGGTAAATGTTGTGAGATTGTCTTTCAGCATACGGTATACATGAGATAGTAATCGCTTATCCTCCTCCACATTGCCGCTCACTTTGAGCTTATAGATGTGAAATCCTTTGCGTAATGCGTATCGCATCCATCTTGAGATTAGCTCTGCATCAGGGATGAATGGTATTGTAATGTCTGTCTTTAACCTTTTTGTACAACCTCCCCAGTAATTATGTTCTGAAACCTTTTTATTACTTAAGAGCGCCCTGAATAGTGCTACTTCAAGCCCTGATATGGTCATTGGATAATGGGCATATTTTCTGCGAAGACGTTCAATTGTATTTTCATATTTATCTATGGGTGTATCTATGAGTCCTGGTGAAACTTCATGTAATATACCCC
>JAPLKF010000028.1 GCA_026388215.1 Pseudomonadota bacterium
AGCTGCCTGATCCTGGTACAAACCCTCAAGGTCAGCAAGACGAATAGCCTCAAATTCATCAACCGTTAAATTTATTTCCTCAAGGGTAGAAAGGGGAATACCTCTTGGTTTGAAATATTGGCTCCCAGGAAGACATCCTACCCTCCTACAATTTCTCGGTCTTGCCATAACGATTATTTCCTTCTATAGAGAATTATAAGCATATGCCCATAATATGTCAAGATACAAATTACTCTATATTAGAGAAAACAGACATTTTTAGGTGAATTCATAAAGCAGTTGGTGTAAATTAACGTATGCTTGAAGCGCTGCAAAAAAGAAAATATTTGATAAATATCATACTATCTATTATTGCTATTGGTATTATTATTTTTTATAGCATTTGCGGAAGTTCTTGTTCGTACCTGAAGGGGAATATTTTTGGTATTGACCTAAAATATATCGGGATTGTTTATATGGTGACCTTGATATTTCTTAGTTTTTTTAAAAAAGATCTGCTTCTCCTTATACTTTTATCTACCTGCATTGGGGTAGAGGTTTTTCTAATTGGATTTCAGATAAGGAATGAGGTTTTTTGTCCCTTCTGTCTGGCATTCGGAGTAATAGTGATTCTTTTGTTTTTGTTAAACTTAGATTTGAAAAAAAAGTGGATTATAGCCGCTTCTATTGTTATCGGTTTTATTTTGTTTTCTATTTTCTTTGAGGGCGCTACTATACCTACATATGACTTAAAGGTAACTATGAGCCACGAGCAGAGAGCAGAGAGCAGAGAGCAGAGAGATAAAAAAACCCTCGTCCATCGTCCATCGCAAGGTGTGTTTCTATGAAAATCATTGGCCTCATGTCAGGGACATCGCATGATGGTGTCGATGCGGCACTGGTGGAGATAACACCGGTCAGGGGTCAGGGGTCAGGGGTCGGGACTCGGGAGTCTGGATCAAACAATAAGGATTCAAGGGGTCAAGTATTTAAGGGGTCAAGTATCTTAAAACCACTCGAACCCTTGAATCCTCGAATCCTCGAATCCTACCCCATCGAAGTAAGATTAATCAGTCATGTTCATATTAATTATCCTAAATCCTTACGAGAGGAGATAAGCAGGGCATTTGATGGCGATACTGAACGTATATGTAGATTGAATTTCACACTGGGAGAAATTTTTGCAGAGGCTGCATTATCATTGCTTCGAAGCTCAGACATCAAACCAAACGATGTGGATGCCATAGCCTCTCACGGTCAGACCATTTACCATATACCTCCATCAGGGAGAAAAATGGGCTCAACACTTCAGATAGGCGAAGCCTCCATTATTGCAGAAAGGACAGGAATCCTCACTATATCTGATTTCAGAACACGTGATATGGCTGCAGGTGGTCATGGAGCTCCCTTAGTGCCCCTTGCAGATTATTTGCTTTTTAGAAAAGAAGGGCAGACAAGGGCAATACTGAATATCGGAGGGATTGCGAACGCGACGATTGTAAAAGAGGGAATTAGCGATACCATTGCCTTTGATATAGGACCCGGTAATTCACTGATTGATGAAGCAGCGAAAATTTATTCGGCAGGAAGGTCATCGTTTGATAAAAACGGTTCTATGGCAAAATCAGGAAAACCTGATAGTAATCTTCTGGATAAACTTTTATCCCATCCTTTCTTTAAAAAGAGGCCCCCAAAATCTACAGGCAGGGAGGTCTTTGGAACAGCATTTTTAAGGAAGGTTCTTAAGAGAAATACAAAACTTACCAGGCAGGATATGCTTTCAACCCTGACTTACCTGACAGCCATTAGCATCTATAATGCAATCATTCCTTTTCAGCCTGATGAAGTTATAGTAACTGGAGGGGGGACAAAAAACTTATTTCTTATGAGCCTCATTAAAGGTAAATTTGGAGAAAGGGGTATTGTCGTCAACAACATTTCTGTGTATGGGATACCTCCGGAGGCAAAAGAGGCAATCAGTTTTGCGATACTCGGATACCAGACATTGATGGGTAACCCAGGAAACCTGCCGAATGCAACAGGTGCGAAACATAGTGTAGTGCTCGGTAAAATAACTTTAAAATAGCAAAGGCAAAGGGTAAGCAGAAGGCAGTAAAATGTGTATCCCTTGTTCCTTTGTACGGGGGATGTTATCGAAGAAGATTAAAAAGTTAGGGTTCGTGCCATCTTCGCACTTTACGATATAGGTTCAGGTGATACAGTCGATATGTTGATAGATATCATAAAAATCCATTCTGATCCAGTATGCTGTGAGTGTGCCCGGTCTTCTTTAAACACAATCAGGAGACATCGGATAAGAGATAGCTATTGGCGGTCAGCCATCAGCCAAAAGTGGAGAACGAATTGCTTACTTATACAGATAAGATGCAGGATTTTTACTTATACACTGCATGATAACCTTTTTATCAAAACCCATTTCAATAAGTCTTCTGGCTGATTCAGTGACAGTAATCGAGCCGCCGAGTAGTTTGCCATGGGTATCTGTTACGCCCTGGGTTGTTGAGGAAATTTTTGTGTCTTTCACTGAATCTGAGACAATGATTATTTTTTTGGGGTTTTTTACCTTGAATACGAGTTCGATTGTTTTTGGACTAAGGTGATAAGGGTCTCCTATGACCTCGATATAGACATCTTTATTGAGGAGCCCGAAACCTGTGATGCCTGGTTCTCTATGATGGAAGCCACGCATTGCGTTAAAGATGTGGGTAATCCCTTTGGCTCCTGCATGGAAGCCAGCCTCTGCTTCTGTGTATGTAGCATCTGAATGCCCCATACTGACGATAATTCCCATGTCAGATATAGTTTTGATGAGTTTTACTGTATCTTTCAACTCGGGTGCGATGGTGATGATCTTTATCATATCTTCAAAACCTTCAATGAGTTTTTTGAGGTTATACTCTGTTGGTTGAAGGAATGATGTACCGTCGAGTGCTCCGCATCGTGATGGATTAAGAAACGGACCCTCAAGATGAACACCAACTATGAGCGATGAGCTATGAGCAATGAGCGAAGAACTTTTTGTCTCCGAACTCTGAACTCCGAACTCTGAACTGTTCTTTACTTTTTGTTCCCTGCCCCCTATCCCCTGCCCCCTATCCCCTTCTTTTTGAATTTCCATCGCTTTCTTGACAGCTATCATGTTCCCCCGCATTTCCTTAATAGGTGAGGAATATATCGTGGGCATTATTTCAGCAACACCGTGAGCGCCCTGTATTTCTGCTATTTTAAGGATATGTTCAGGGTCTTGTGTCTTCGTATCATAGCCACCTATGCCGTGGGTATGGATATCAATAATCTTCATATGAGCACAATAATAACAGAAATCACGGGCATAAACAAACACATATGGATTGAAAATAGTAAATGAATATAATACAGTAAGTTTATGAGTGAAGAAAAGGAGCGGATTATTTTGGGCAAGTGGTCTCGGGACGAGCTGGGCCACATCATTCGTGAGGCCTCTCATATTGAGGATGTGGGCAAGCGGATAGACTTTCTGTCCAGACAATTACTCCATGTGAATTATAGGGAATCAACATTAATCGGTGACATTATTACGCCTGAGGTTTTAGTGATCAATCTCGAAGGTGTTGATTGTTTCACCTTTATTGATTATGTAGAGGCAATGCGTCTATCCACTTCTTTCCCTGAATTCAAAGAGAATCTTAAAAAGGTGAGATACAAATCAGGAGAAGTTGCCTTTGAGAACAGAAATCATTTTTTCACAGATTGGCAAAGATTCAACAAAAGGTTTGTGAATGATATTACTGAAGACATAGGTGTTTACAGGATAAAAAGCGTGAGGAAGGTCCTGAATAAAAAGGAGGATGGCACATATTTCCTGCCGGGAATTGACCCTTACGAGCAGGAAATCAACTATATACCGGCGAAGGCCATGGATAGTGTGGTCATAAATAAGTTGAGAACGGGGAATTATGTCGGGATATATGCGGACATACCGGGGCTGGATGTTTCTCATGCAGGGATTATCATTAAGTATGGGAACACAGTTTATTTAAGGCATGCCTCATCCCTCAAGGAATGCAGAAAAGTAGTAGACCAGAATTTCAAACAGTATATTGCTGATAAACCTGGCGTTGTGGTACTTCAACCAAAGGGCTAAAATAAGGATCTGGGTGACGGGAGTGGAGGAGGCATCCTCTCAAAAAGAAGAGGGGAGCGAGAGGATGCCTTTGGGAAGGACATTACTTAACGATTTTCCTGAAGGATGGAGACGCTGAGAATTTAGGTACCTTCTTTGCGGGAATCATCATCGGTTTGCCGGTCTTGGGATTTCTTCCTTTCCGGGCTTTTCTCTTAGCTACTGAAAAGGTCCCAAAGCCGACCAGGATAAGTCTGTCGCTTTTCTTCATAGCATCTTTCACCACGTCAACGAAACAGTTTACCGCTTTTTCCGCCTGAGTTTTGTTTAATTTTGACTTAGCCGCTACTTTTGCAATAAAATCTGCTTTTGTCATCTGCTTATCACCTCCTTATCTTGCGTTTTATGTTTTCTTTCTTTCAATTCTATCCTCCTCCGCATAAGCAATATCAGGAAAGCAGATACATTCATCCCGAGAATGGAAGCCCTTTATATCCGCCTTCGGCACCTTAAGTTGTTGGTTCGGAAGGGGCTTCCGCCCCCCCCCTTATTTCTTCTTACCTGTTACTTTCTTCTTTGTTGCTACTTTTTTCTTCACCGCCATTATGCTCACCTCCTTTCTTACATTTTATGCTCCCTTTCTTCCAATTCTATCCTCCCCCTCCGTATAAGCAATCTCAGGAAAGCAGATACATTCATCCCGAGAATGGAAGCCCTTTTCTCTAAAATCTCGTTCTCTTCTTTGCTTAAACGCACAATAACTGGGATCGATTTCTTCTCTTCCTCTGACTTCTTCCTCGCCATATATTCCTACCTGCAATACATTATAGATATGATAAAAATATAATGTCAAGCAAAATCTTACATAAAAGATTAAAAAAAATATATAATAGTTAGTAATAGTTTAACAAAAGATAAGAATAGTAATATAAGAGATTAGTATCATTATATAAAAGATAAGAATAGAAATATAAAATATAATAATAGTAATATAATAGATATTTAATATAATATATTATATTACTAAGGTATTACAGTATGATTTTTTGTTTAAAGTTTGAAAGGTTGAGCGAAAAAGCAATAAAAAGATAAATATTTTGAACACCCACCGAGGTGGGTACCCGGAGCGGAGAAAAAGCGTACCGGCGAGCCTTTATTCCTATTTTAAATTTGTGATCTCATCCTTAAGCCACCAGAGAAGTAGTAGCCCTGGCAGGGCGGTGAGGGTCGTGATGAAAAAGAATATTGCCCATCCTGTAGATTCCACAACATATCCGGATGTGGGTGAGATAAAGACCCGACCAAGTGCAGAGAGCGATGAAAGGAGTGCAAATTGTGTGGCGCTATAACGCTTATTGCACAATGCCATAATGAATGCAGCAAAGGCTGCCATCCCCATACCACCCGACAGGTTTTCGAATGCCACCGCAAATATCATCACTCCATAGTTTTTTCCTGTCCATGCAAGCACCATAAATGAAAGGTTGGACACCATTTGTAACAGTCCAAATATCATGAGCGAGCGGAACAGGCCGAGCTTTATCATAATGGCCCCTCCATACATAGCCCCAACAATCAGGGCGACAAACCCCATGCCTTTGTTTATTGTGCCTACGTCTGTTGCAGAAAAACCAATCCCACGGAGGAGGAATGGGGTAGTCATGCTTCCCGCATATGCATCCCCTAATTTATAGAGCACAATAAATAGCAGAATAATTAATGCCCTGGGGCGGGAGAAGAAATCCTTCAAGGGACCCCATATTGCCTCTTGCAGATTCTTTGGTGGGGTTATTTTTCCATCAGGTTCCGGACCTAAAAATGTGCCGAACACACCCACTATCATTAATCCGGCCATAATAAGGTAGGTATTTTGCCAGCCTATCTGGTCAGATAATATGAGCGCAAGGGCACCTCCAACGAGCATGGCAATGCGATAACCCATTATAAAGGTTGCAGCCCCTATGCCGCGCTCAACCTCGGGCAGAAGGTCAGTGCGATACGCATCCACAACTATATCCTGAGAGGCAGAGGTGAATGCAACGATAAGCGCCAATAAGGCAAGCGCCAGTGGTGCATACTGTGGCGAAACAAGTACCATGGAGGTAATGCCGAGCATTAAAGCAAGCTGGGTTGGGATTATCCAGCCACGGCGCCTTCCAAGCCACGGTGGCACAAAACGATCCATGAGTGGTGACCAGAGAAATTTTATTGTATAAGGCAGTCCCACAAGTGAAAAGATACCAATGGTGCGTAAATCCACACCAGTAGTGGTCAGCCATGCCTGGAGCGTGCCGCTGGTGAGCGGAAGGGGAAGACCTGATGAAAAACCCAGCAGTACCATCACCGCCATACGGCGGCTATAGAATATTTTAAAATAGGGGGTTAATTTTTCACTCATAAATGCTCACCGGAAGCCTTCCCTTAAACGGACTTTCTCCCATCAGGCATTTAAGAACAGCACGTTGTGCCTGCTCTGTTCCATCATACGCCGCAATAAGTACATCGGTTTCTTTAAAATACCTCAGGATGTATGGACTTCCAAAAGCAATGACTATGGATGTTTTTGTATGTTGTATTAACCCTATAATGCGCTCTTGCTCCCTCATATTTATACCAGAACTTCCTTTCCATGCGGCAACATTTGTGAATATAGCAAAGAGGGCTATCTTGTCCTTTATTCCATCCAAGCCAATGGACCGTGAAAAATAATCTTTCAAAGGAGAAGATTCATATAACGTGCTGTCCCCTGCAAATACAATATGAGTACCACCGGTATCTCTTATTGGTAGAAAATTATCCTTATCCTTTACAAGGGTTATAGACATGTCAGAAATCTGCTCAGAAAGTTTTTTGTGCCCGGGGTAATCAACTATCGAGCGTAGAGCGTAGAGTGTAGAGCGTAGAGTTTTAAATTCCTTTAACCGGGGTAAGAGTTTCTTCTTCGCTTTTGCAATATGGCTCACAGCAGTATCTATCTGTTTTTCTTTAACCTTACCTGCTTCGATCGCCGACACAAGTTTGCTCACCATATCATCGGCATCGGCAGGGTGGAGCAAAATATCAACCCCTGCATTTACACATTCAACTGGAACATCCCCTGCATCTTTGAGGGCGCTCATCATTAAGGCATCTGTAAGTATCAGACCTTCAAAGCCAAGCTCTTTTCTCAGTAGATCAGTAATGACCTTTTTTGACAGGCTCGCAGGTTTTTTATCAATGGAGGGAATGCTTAAATGGCCAACCATGATTGAGCTTACGCCATCCTTTATTGCCTGCATGAAAGGCATGATATCTGCACTCAGTAAGTCTTCTTTAGTTTTGGTTATGATGGGAAGGGAAATATGGGAGTCGATCGATGTATCACCATGGCCCGGAAAGTGTTTCGCACAGCTTAAGAGCCCTGTATCTTCGATTGCTTTTATGTATTCTGAACCAAACCATGCCACAACCTGAGGCTTATCGGAAAATGCCCTTGTACATATAATGGGGTTATCAGGCATCTGGTTCACATCGAGCACAGGAATGAGAGGCATATTGATTCCACAGTCAGCTGCCTCGTAAGCGATAGCCTTCAGTGCATCCCTTAAAATTTTCACATCTTCAGGGACGTCTTTATTAATAGCTGCTGCAAAAGCCATCTGACAGGGGAATATGGTAGTGTTTATAATCTGCTGACCCACGCCGTGTTCAATATCGGATGCGATAAATAGTGGTATTTTTGAGATAGACTGGATGTGGTGAATGAATCTCCTTACCTTATCCTTTTCACCGCCAAACAGAATGAACCCGCCAATCCCCTTTTTGACAAGCTCTATGATATTTTTCTGATACCCTTGAGATTCAATCCTGTCGCCATTGAGTCTTGTGATTATCAGCTGGTATAACCTTTTCTCCAGTATATTGAGGTAGGTAAACAAATTATTGGACACTTACGGTTTATTTCCTTATAAGCCTAATTTTTCACTGATTTCTCTCATCGCATCCAGACAGATCTCAACAAACTCATCTAAAGACAAACCGATCTTTTCGCATTCCATAATATTTTCCCTGTTCACCGATGCTGCAAAAGCCTTTTCTTTCATCCTTTTGACCACAGATTTTGGTTTTACGCTGGCGATTTTTTTATCGGGGTATACCATGGTAGTGGCAATAATCAGTCCTGTAATAGTTTCTCCGGCTGCCAGGGCATGCTGGAATTCTGTATGACGTTTTTTATTGCTTACAGTCTCGTTGTGCATCACAATTGCATCAATAATTTCAGGGTCCACACCTTTCTCTTTAAGGATTTTCTCTGTTTCCAGACCGTGTATTGTCAAATCAGCATTTACAAGCTCCACATCTAAATCATGAAGCAAACCAGTAAGTGCCCATTTTTCCTCATCCTGAGCTAATCTATGTGCTAATGCCCTCATCACACTTTCTGTCGCATAACAGTGGTTCAACATCCTTTCATTCTTTATATACTGATTGAGCAGTCCAACCGCATTTTCTCTTGTGATAGACATCTCTATTGTCTCCTTATCTTTATTTGCCCTTTTCTATCAACTCAATTAGGATTTTCTTTGAAATCAGGAAAAATGCTATCCTTGTGACGTTTTTACATTCCCGTTTAAGGTTTTTATCATAGGCAGCACAATCCTCCGGGGGTGAGACCATTTGAAATCCCTTGTGCACAAGCTTAGCCGAGGTTTCCTCAATATCTTCCACCTCAAAACAGAGGTGGTGTAACCCGCCACCTCCTTTTTTGAGAAAGTTTATTATGGGCGAGTAACTGTCGGTTGGTTCAAGGAGTTCAATATACACATCCTGGCCGTCTATTACGTTCACGAATGATGCAGATACCTTTTGCAAGGGGTTTGGAACTTGTTCTGTTCCTGGTTTTAAACCAAGAGCATAAAGTGTTTCAGCAAATTCTTTTATATTTTCGACAACCAGACCGATGTGGTCAAGCCTGAACCCCATAAAGCCCTCCTCTTTGTATTACTTATTATATCTTATGGTAAATTGCAACCAATAAGCGATGGAGGCTATTTTGCTTATAAGCTGACTTAAACAAAGGAGCTCAATTGTGCCACCAGAAGCGCAATGGACGGTATGCTCGATAATTCATTGAGTAATGTCTCGATAAGCATTTTATTTTTTGTACTTTTGTTTAATTGGATGTTGACGGTTTCAATATCTCGAAGTAAATCCTCTTTCATGGTAGCATCTATAGAATCATCGTTTAGCAGGACATCGATAATTTGTAGAATTAAACCTTTTGCATCAATACCGGTTGGAACTTGTTGAGTCACTTTGGGGATATAATCGGTTGTGGCATGCTGGGTTGCTTCGGGTATAAACTGTACAGTATTGAAATGCTGTGTAGTATTATAGATATTGGCGTCTTCTTCTTTAATTTTAATAAAGGTTTCTGGATTGTCACGATATTTCTTAATAATGCCGGTTTTTCCACCATCCTCTACGAATGAAATTCCCTCTAAATTGATGAGGGCGTTTATCTGTCCAAGGGGGTCTTGAGAAAGCATTATGAGGCCACTTGATTCCAACCTTTCTGCAACTTCCAAAATATTTTGCATATCGTTAGCACCAATTGAGATAGCAAATTCATTTAAGGGGAAGAAAAAGTAGCTGTGGACTTCAGCCTCGGCTTTATCATATAGGTATACCAGTAAAAGCTCTTCTAATTCATTTATATCCATGATTATCTCCTGTTCTGAATTCGCTGTCTAATGTTGCCATACCTTATTATACCAGATTTTGTTTTTTTCTGACATTCCTTGAGGTGTTATATTTCTTAATACTCAGAAGGGTCTGGTTTAAAGGTGCGGGATTTTTTCTTTTTTGACTGAATATGTTTTAACTCGAGCACCTTTTCTTTTGCCCGTTTGGAGCGCTTACGTTTTTGTCTTTTTATTTTTTCAATACGTTTTTGTTCCTCACTTTCCCTACCAAGTATGGCGTTTTCTATTTTATTCACAAGGATGCGGCGGGCAAGGAAACGATTTAATGATTGAGAACGTTCTCTCTGGCATTTTACCTCGATTCCTGAAGGGAGGTGTTTTAAATAAACACATGTTGAAGTCTTGTTGACATTTTGACCACCATGCCCCCGTGAACGGACAAAATGCTCTACAATATCAGATTCTTTTATATTGAGCTGTTCCATTTTATAATGGAGTGCCTTTTCTTTTCCCTGGCTAACTCCGTACTTTAGTGTAGCCATTTCTTTGCCCTTTCTCTGTTCTTTGTATTATTCCGCAATCCGCAATCCGCAATGAATTCCTCAATTGCCTTATTCACTTCGTCCGGTTCTTCAAGCATCGCCATATGGCCTGCACATTCAATGAAGCTGAGCCTGGAACCTTTTATTTCTTTATGAAGATACTCAGAGTATTTTTGTGGTGTAAGAAGGTCATCCTTTCCACATATAATGAGTGTGGGAATCTGTACCCTATTTATTGAATTCATGACATTAAAATGGTCACATGCGTAAAAATCCCTGTATATTGTTTCCTTTTTACATTTCATCATCTCTTTAAAACCATTTTCTTTCAATGTGAGTGAAGCCTTTTTTGAAAAGGCAAATTCAACTATCTTTTTGATAGTCTTTTCCTTGTTTTTTAAAACCCCTTCAAGAATTTCAGGAAAGACCTTCAGTTTTGCCCCGGTTCCGATGAGAATCATACCCTTCAAAATATCCGGATGAGAAAGGGCAAAAGACATGGTGATTGCAGCCCCCATTGAATGGCCAGCCATATAACATTTCTCTATATGTGCCCTTTGAATTGTTGTATACATAGCATCCCTCAACTCTTCAATCGTATCACATCCATTGCCATGGGATTTCCCGTGTCCGGGTAAATCTATCAGTATCACTTCCATTGATTCCTGTAAATGCTTTTTTTGAAAATACCATGACTGCGAGCTCCCGCCAGCCCCATGGATTAATATGCATTTTTCTCCTGTGCCGCTTCTTTGAGTATGTATATTCATAAACCCTCCACAATTTTATTGAAAAGGATGTATTGAAAATTATATTATGACGGTATGAAATTTTTTACAATATTCCTCATCATATTTTTACTTTTTTCCTGTGGCAAGGGTACCGAGACCCCCAACAAACAGAAAACCGCTGAAGGTGAGGCCATTGAAACGCAGTATAAACAGGAGATGGATGAGATAAAAAAGAGCTTAAAGGGTGAGGTCAAGATCAAGCTGAAAAAGGATGGGAAGGGGGGCTATAGCTGGGAAATAACAGGCAAGGATGCACAGGAAGTTTTGAAGGCGAATGAAATCCTGAGAAAAAAACTCAATGATTAGATGCACGTATGAGCCCAATAGTGCGCGCATAGTCAATTGCTTCAAAATACTCTTTATTTGTAATTCTTTTTGATATTTCCGGGTACTCACCGGCTTTATGGCATGGGTGGTACTGGGCCATGATGTTTATAAAGGCATTTTTTGACACCTCATCCCTCACAAATCGCAGGATCTTTTTTGTATCCTCCCCGAAAGAAGGCATTACAAGGTGCCGTATGAGTAACCCTCTTTTTGCAATACCATTTTCGTCTATGTATAGATCGCTTACCTGTCTTTGCATTTCCTTTATCACGTCCCTTACCACCTGGGGATAATCCTGTGCCTTACAGAACCTTTGAGAGAGTTCTCCGCTCAAAAATTTTATATCTGGCATGTATATATCAATTATACCATCGAGTAGCTTTATTACCTCTATGGATTCGTAGCCACCGCAGTTATATACAAGGGGGATTGAAAGACCGTTGTCGATTGCTATTGAGAGGGCTTTTAAAATTTGGGGGACATAGTGGGTAGGGGTTACAAAGTTGATATTGTGGCACCCTCTCTTCTGAAGTTCTACCATGAGGGTTGCCAGCTTTCCGTATGAACAGGGTGTCCCTTCTCCATAGATGCTTATTTCATAGTTCTGGCAGAATATACATTTTAGATTACAGTGGGTGAGAAATATTGTACCAGAGCCGTTTATACCGACGAGGGGGGCTTCTTCACCGAAATGGGAGAAGGCTGACGAAATATAGATTTTATAAGGTGCCTTGCAGTATCCCAATTCATCAACCATTCTATTGGCTCTGCATGTTCTTGGACACAGTACACAGGGATTGAGCCTCGATTCGAGTTCTTCTATCCTTTCGGTGAGGATGCCTTCTGAGTGTGTTTTTAAATATACTGGAAAATATTCCATTGCCACTTTAAAAATATTATTGAATGCATTAATATTATATCAAAGATAGTATAAAAAGAAATGAGGTATGAGGTATGAAGTATGAATATACGGTAAAAATATTTTCGATGCAGGATTTGAAAGAAAAAGGGATAGTTGTTGATCCCCACAATAATATTGTTTATGCATGTAGACCCGATGGTGAGTGTGAGGTTCATGATGTTGGCGTAGAGCAGCTGGATAACCTTTCCGGGTTGTTTAATAAAATGGGTGAGGATGAATGGGAGCTTATTCAGTTGTTCTTCCATCCATCAGGTGTTGTGAGCTTTTGGAAAAGGCTTTTAAAGAAAGGTGTGAACACGTGAACAATATATAAAAAATCTTTAGGAGGTGATTGGTATGCCTATAACACCATGGAAGTCCTTATGGGAAACAAGATTCCCATCATTGAGAGAAGAGATGGATAAACTATTCGAAGATTTTTTTGGAAAAACAGGGTTTCCGTCAATAAAAGATGATACCTGGATACCACCTGTCGACGTACACGAGACAAAAAAAGGATGTGATAGTTACTATGGATATCCCTGCCATTGACCCGAAAGAAATATTCATATCAATTATTGAAGAAAAACTTTCCGTGAAGGGAGAAAGGAAAAAAGAGGAAGAATTGAAAAACGAGGAGTGCTATAGGTCAGAAAGGGCATGTGGTTCATTCCAGAGGATCATTCAGCTACCTACAGATGTCATTGCTGATAAGGCAAGGGCAACGTATAAAGATGGTGTCCTGAAGATTACTGTACCAAAGTCGCACAAGGTCGTACCAAAAGAAATAAAGGTTGAGATTCAATAGGAGACCCATAATTGACCCCTCTCTTCTGGATGATGTTTGTTTACATTTTCCCCAATTGAGGCTATATTAAGTAGAATCTTTTAAAGAGGGTTACAGTACCACTGGAGGCAAAGATGAAAGAAAAGGTCGAGGAAGCAATTGGCAAGATAAGGCCGTTTTTACAGCGAGATGGCGGGGATATCGAGTTTGTCGAGTATGCAGACGGTGTAGTAAAGGTAAAATTGACAGGTGCCTGCGGAAGTTGTCCCATGAGCATGATGACCTTAAAAATGGGCGTAGAAAAGGCAATAAAACAAGAAATACCCGAAGTAAAAGAAGTAGTAGCCATATAATTATTGACAAAAAATCCTGTTTTGCATAAGATGGATTTTAAAAAGGAGGTGGGAATATGACCTGTGGGGTAAAGGGTTGTGGAATCACAAAGGCAGCACCAAAGAAAGCTACAAAGAAGACTGTAAAAACGAAGACAAAAAAGGCCAAAAAGTAGTTATACGGGATAGGTAGTCCCCTATATTTTTATGTACCTGCCGGATTATATATCATAAAGATAATGATCCTTTTGTTTTTTAAAAACAAATCGTGAAAGGACAAATAGCCAAAGCCATGATGGAACTTGACCGTGCAGTAAGATTACTCAGGGAATTTATAAGACTGGACACCTCAAACCCACCAGGGAACGAGGAAGAAGCAATTTTGTTTCTTGAAAATATATTGCAGAGGGGGGGACTAAAAGGCGAGGTTTTTTCGCCCGCACCAAAAAGGGCAAACATTCTGGCGCGCATAAAAGGGAAAAAAAGAGGGGGTCCTGTTGTATTGTTGGGCCATGTAGATACTGTCCCAGCCCGTGAGGAAGGCTGGGAGGTGGATCCTTTTGGCGGAGAGCTTAAGGATGGGTTTATATACGGTAGAGGAGCTATTGATATGAAGTCCCAAGTGATATGTCAGCTTCTATCATTTATAAATTTATATAGGGAGGGAATAACACCAGAAAGGGATCTCCTGTTTCTTGCAACCTGTGATGAGGAAATAGGTGGAAAATATGGTGTGGAATACATGTTGGATAAGGTTAAGGAACTTCAGAATGCCTCTTTTGTTTTAAGCGAAGGAGGGTGTATCACGGAAGAGGATGGAGTTTCTCATGCCCAGATCTCTGTCTCTGAAAAAAGGTTGGGTCAGTTTATGATAAAGGCTAAAGGAACAGGTGGCCATGGTTCTATACCCCATAGAGATAATGCAAACGAGAAGGTGGTAAACGCATCAAAGGCAATATTATCATACAACTGGCCATTTAAACCTACCAAAATTGTGAGTGCGTACCTCAATGGTATTTTAAAGGGTAAAAAGGGTAAGGGATTTACCTTCACCAAATTAAAGGAAGCCTTACGTAATGAAAGCTTTAGAAAATTTATTCAGGATAACCCCGTATATAACGCTTTGCTCCGGAACACATTAACACTTACTATATTAAAGGGTGGAGAGAAGGTAAATGTAATACCAACAGAATCTTCAGCTTACTTTGATGCAAGATTATTACCAACAGAAAACCATGAAGGATTTTTTAAAAGAATAAAGAAGTTGTGTGGTGAAGAGGTAGAGGTTATACCCATCGTGAGTGGGATAAGTGACCCTATACCTTCTCACTATAATACACGGTATTTTAGGGGTATATGTCAGGTGATCCGTGAGATAGAAGGACCAATCCCTGCCTTGCCTTTTCTCACAACCGGCGCAACTGATCTACGTTATTTTAGAAATCTCGGTATTTTGGCCTATGGGTTTTTCCCTGTAACCATTTTGAAAGAAGAGCTTTTCAGGATGCATGGAGTAAATGAGAGGATATCGGTTGAAAATCTGAAAGAAGGGTTAAGAGGAACATATGAGATTGTGAAGTTTTTGGCATCTCATGTATAAGCATTTAGCTACTGATCCCGCCTCCGGCGGGATCAGCTATTAGCTTTTAGTACTTAAGGGTATGTTCTATTCTTCTGACTGCTTAAGAGCTAACAGCTGAATGCTTACTAAATAACTTGACAAAGTCAGGAATTTCTGTAGAAAATAATAAGTGAATTTATTAACAAGCCATAAAAGTACAATAAAAATAGCTTGAGGAGAAGGAGGTGAAGCATTTACACTATAAAATTTAGGCGTTATGCCAGATGGGGGAAATATGAAAAAGGTATTGCAGGGAAATAGCGCGATTGCAAGAGGCGCCTGGGAGGCTGGCGTAAAGGTCGCATGTGCCTACCCCGGGACACCAAGCACTGAGATATTACAGGAAATTGCAGACAGCTATCCGGAAATTTATGTTGAATGGTCTACAAATGAAAAGGTGGCCCTTGAGGTAGCAAGCGGGGCTGCAATAGCAGGGGCAAGGGCTATGGCATCTATGAAACATGTGGGATTGAATGTTGCCTCTGACCCGTTCATGACACTTGCCTACACTGGTATTAAAGCAGGCCTGGTTATTGTTGTATGTGATGATCCTAATCTCCATAGTTCACAAAATGAGCAGGATAGCCGGAACTGGGCAAGGTTCGGAAAGGTTCCAATGCTGGAACCATGTGATGCTCAGGAATGTAAGGATTTTACGAAGATTGCATTTGAAATCAGTGAAAGGTTTGATACTCCGGTGCTCTTAAAAGGCGAGACAAGGGTGTCACATTCAGATTCTCCAGTGAAATTGGAGGAAAGAAAAGAAGGGAAGGTGCCATTAGGGCTTGATCCTAAAAATGTCCCAAAGTATGTGATGGTGCCTATAAATGCCCGAGTAAGACGTAAGATTGTTGAAGAGCGGATGAAAAAACTCGAAGCCTATGCAGATAAGTTTAAATATAATAAAATGGAAATAAATAGTCAAAATATCGGGGTTATCTCAAGCGGTGTAGCGTATCTTTATACAAAAGAAGTTTTTCCGGAATATTCTTATCTCAAGCTTGGCATGGTATGGCCACTTCCAAAAAAGATTATTGCAGAGTTTTTCAAGAAGGTAAAAAGGGTCATTGTTGTTGAAGAGCTTGACCCGTTCCTCGAGACAGAGATTAAAGCTATGGGTTATAAAATATTCCATGGGAAAGATGTGATTCCGAATATGTATGAACTTTCTCCAGAGATTGTCGAACAGGCCATAAAAGGAAAGGGTTACAAACCACCAAAGATAAAGGTTAAACCAGCAGACCTGCCAAGAAGACCACCAAATATGTGTGCTGGCTGTTCACACAGGGCGCTGTTCTATTCACTTAAGAAACTCGGCGCTTATGTTTTTGGTGATATCGGCTGCTATACACTTGGTGCAGCCCCACCGCTTAGTGCATTACACTCCTGTATTTGTATGGGCGCAAGCATTGGAGGGGCCCACGGTGCAATGAAGGCACTCGGTAAAGAAGGGCTCGGGAAGGTCTGTGCAGTTATTGGCGACTCTACCTTCCTCCATGGAGGGGTGACACCACTTATGGATGTTGCATATAACAAAGGTAATTCAACCACCATTATTGCTGATAACAGGATAACGGCTATGACGGGTCATCAGGAACACCCGGGAACCGGTTTTACTGTGAGACAGAAATCAACGCATATGGTCGATTATGCGGAACTTGCCAGGGTATTGGGTATAAAAAATGTAAGGAAAATAGACCCCTATAATGTCAAGGAAACCATGCAGGTAGTAAAGGAAGAGCTGGAAAGGGATGAACCCTCGGTGATAGTAACAACAAACAGTCCATGCATTATGCTCAGAAGGGAAAAGAGAAAATTCGCAAACCCCTATTATATGATAGTCACAGATAAATGCAGGGGATGTAAGATGTGCCTTGAGATTGGATGCCCTGCGATAAGCTGGAAAGAGGGGGCAGGAGAAACAAAGGATGGCCATAAGAGAAAAGGGACTGTTATGATAAATAAGGCAGTCTGTGTGGGTTGTGAGCTTTGTGCCCAGGTGTGTAAGTTTGAAGCCATAGTCCCTGGAAAGGTATGAGGAGGTGGATGATGAAAAAGAACGGTAAGGTTACAAATATATTTCTTTCAGGTGTTGGCGGTCAGGGTACAATCCTCGCGAGTAATATTTTAACCGAGGTATTCCTTGATGCGGGCTATGACGTGAAAAAAAGTGAGGTTCACGGAATGGCACAAAGAGGTGGAGATGTTACCACACATTTCAGATTCGGTAAAAAGGTGTATTCCCCGCTCATTAAGTACGGGGATGTAGATTTCCTTCTCTCCTTCGAGCTTCTTGAGGCGCTCAGGTATATAAACTGGGTGAAAGATGGAGGGAAGATAGTGATCAATAAGCAGGAGATCTTCCCGCCTGCAGTAAACCTTGGGCTGGCGCAGTATCCTCAGGATGTTGAGAAAATCTTTAAAAAGTACTTCAAAGAGGATGTTTGTATGGTAAATGGGCAGGAAATAGCTACAAAGCTCGGGAATGTGCAGGCTGCGAATGTGGTATTAATCGGTGCCTTCTCTAATTTCTTCCCTGAAATTAAAGAGGAGAAATGGATAAAGGCAATAAAGGGGCTACTCAAGGAAAAACTGCATGAACTTAACATTAAGGCCTTTAAAGAAGGAAGAAAGGCCCTTTAAAAAAGGGCCTTTCTTTTTTATAGGGATTCCCCTCCTTTCTTTTGTTATTTTTGGTCTATTAAATGTAGTGGTGGTAAGTGCGATGGATGTCTTCTCCCTAAATAATCGTATACAATGTATATTTGAAAAAAGAAAAGATACAGGTGTTGTGGCGGCTCAGATCTGGGTAAGGGTAGGTAGCAAATATGAGCAGTATAAGATTGCTGGCATTACGCACTTTATAGAACATCTTATATTTAAAGGCACAGAGAAGCTGAAAGCCAATGAAATGGCATCGAGGATTGAATCGCTTGGAGGAAGCATCAATGCATTTACCTCCTATGATAATACAGTATACCACATCGTGATACCGAAAAAGGCCTTTGAAGAAGGGCTGGAAATGCTTATAGATGCGGTCAGAAGTCCTTCCTTTCCGGAAGGAGAACTTGCAAAAGAGAAGAAGGTAATATTAGAAGAGATTAAAATGGGTGAGGATGGGCCGCAGAGAAAACTCTTCAAAGAGCTGTTCTCTTTAAGCTATGAAGGAGATCCCTATGGAAGACCCATCATAGGTTATGAGGACACAGTAAAAGGCATAACGAGGGATGATATAAAGAATTATTTCAAAACCCACTACAGACCAGAGAATATGACCTTCGTGATAGTCGGGGATTTTAATGAAAAAAAGGCCAGAGAACTGATAGAGAAGCATGTAGCGGGATATGATGACAAGAACCCCAAAACCCCTGTTGAGAGAAATGTTGGGCAGGAAAAAAGGAAAGACAGGGTTAAGATTATAGAGAAAAATGTCAGGGAAAGCTATCTTGCCTTTTCCTATCCTATCCCGCCTATGGTGCATGAGGACATCCCTTCTCTGGAGGTTTTAGGAACAATTCTGGGAGAAGGGGAGAGCTCCCGTCTCCAGGAGCAATTGAAAAATAAAAAGGGTCTTGTTACGAACATCTCTACGTATCTATTTACACCAAAAGAAGCAGGTCTTTTTATTATCCTTGCAACCTTTAAAGGGAAGGAATATGGTTCAATTACTGAAGAGATTGATGAAGAGGTGAAAAGGCTACTCAGAGACGGGGCTACCGAATGGGAGATAGAGAAGGCAAAGAACATGATAAGGGCATCTTATATTTATGGAGCGGAGACAGCTCAGGGCAGGGCAAGGGAGATAGGGAATTTCCAGACGATAACAGATGATCCACACTTTCTTGATAAATATTTAAGGGGTGTAGATAAGGTTACTAAAGAAGATGTGAAAAGGGTGTTAGTGAAATATATTTCAGGGAAAGATAAGAGTCTTGTTGTGCTATTACCGAAAGGCCATTCTAACCCTCATACATTTGAACTGAATAATGGATTCAAGTACGTAATAAATCGGAATCAGGCGTCACCAAGTTTTTCTTTCAGAATTAGTTTCGTTGGTGGCCTTAAAGAGGAGACGGAAGGTAAAAGCGGTATCTTTAACCTTCTTTCAAAGATGCTACTTAAGGGCACAAAGGACAAAGACGGAGCCACAATTGCGAGGGAAATAGATTTGCTTGCAGGGGACATGTCCCCCTTTAGTGGAAAAAATGTTTTCGGCATGTCAGGCAAATTTCAGAGCAAGGATATAAAAAAGGTTTTTGTTCTCTTAAAGGAATTACTTACCTCAACAATTTTGAAAGAAGAGGAATTAAAAAGGGTCAAAAGAGAGGTACTTTCAGATATAAGGCAAAGGGATGATGACCCTATTACATACACCTTCAGGCGATTTAATGAGGTATTATATGAAGGACATCCCTATGAGGAAGACCCTATTGGGAGAGAGGATGATATAGACAGGATAGAATTGAATGAACTTGAAGGGTTTTACAGGAATTATGTGAGCCCTAAAAATGCGGTTCTCGCTGTATCTGGTGATGTAGATGAAAAAGAACTTGTGAGGCTAATAGATGGACTCTTTTCTGAGTGGAAGGGCAGGGCCAATGTTCTACAAAAAAAGGTACCTGCCATGCCAGTAAAGAGGGAAGTCCATGTAGAGAAAAATATTGTACAGACCCATATGATCTTTGGCTTTTTGGGGCCAGGGATTTTAGACAAAGACAGACATGCGATAGAGGTAATGGATGCAATACTTTCCGGCATGGGTGGCAGAATACATAAGATATTAAGGGAAGAGAAGCCATACGCATATGCATTGACCTTTTTTAATCAAATGGCTTATGAAACAGGCGGAATAGGTATCTATATTGGAACGGATAAAAGGCTTACGAAAGAGGTTGAGCATATTGTCAGGGCTGAAATCGAGAAGATAATAAAGGATGGTTTTACAGATAAGGAAGTTGAGGATGCGAAAAACTATCTTGTCGGGAACCATTATGTAAAGATGCAATCTAACAGCGCCATATCAACGAGTATGTCCCTTGATACTGTGTATGGGCTGAAGCCTGATTACTTCAAGGTGTGGCCTAAGCTTATCGAGATGGTGAAAAAAGAAAATGTGAATATGGTGGCAAAGAAATACCTCTCTCTGGAGAAGATGATTCAGATAACAATAGGCACTCAGGAATGAAGGGGAAACAGTAAGGAGTGGCTGTGGATAAGGTGGAGCTCAAACCAAAGGGTCATGATAAAATAATCCGTCTCATCGATAAAGGTGTAAACATACCCAACCCATTAACCCTTGATATAGGTAAAGAGGTTGAGATTGAACATATTTCAGGTAGCGGGGTCAAGATTTATCCAGGCTGCAGGATTTATGGTGAAAAGACAGTCATTTCTGCGGGAACACATCTTGGCTATGAAGGCCCGGTAACGATTGAAGACTGCCAGATTGGACCCAGGGTTGAACTCAAAGGGGGATATTTCAACAGGACAGTTTTTCTTGAAAAGGCGAGTATGGGTCTTGGCGCCCATGTGCGAGAAGGGTGTATCCTGGAGGAGCAGGCCAGCGGAGCGCACTGTGTTGGCCTGAAGCAGACAATCCTTTTTCCTTTCGTTACCCTCGGTAGTTTGATTAACTTCTGCGACTGTTTGATGGCAGGGGGAACCAGCCGTAAGAACCACAGCGAGGTTGGTAGCTCGTACATCCATTTTAATTTCACCCCCGACGGAGACAAAACTACAGCATCGCTTATTGGTGATGTGCCCAGGGGTGTAATGCTCAATCAACCGCCGATTTTCCTTGGTGGACAGGGAGGTCTGGTTGGGCCTTTGCGTCTGGGCTATGGGAACATTGTCGCCGCAGGGTCTATTTTGCGTCAGGATGTATATGCAGAGAATAAATTGATTATTGGAAAAAGTCACCCGGGTGCAGTAATCGACATCAGTCCTATGACCTATACCAGTATTTCTCGTGTAGTGGAAAATAACATCATTTATCTTGCCAATCTGGTGGCACTTGAAGAGTGGTATATACATGTCCGGCAATCGTTCTTTAAAGGGCAGGAATTTGGAGACCTCATCTATGCCGGTCTAATTGACAAGCTAAGTCTGGCAAAGAATGAACGTATCAAAAGGCTTGAGGACATGGCGGGCAAAATATCTGTTTCTTCTGAAAAGGGCGGGCCTAAAAGACAGGGTGAAGCAGGCAAAGGTGAGTTTCACGATAAGGTTCATCTTATCCGTGAATTGTTTGTTCGCGATATTACGGGCAATCCTAACATAGAACATCGCAATCGTTTTCTCAAGGCCCTTGATGAACAAAAGAGAGACAAGGGCCTAAACTACATTGAGACAATACAGGGCTTGCCTGATGATACTTCGCAGGAAGGCATACAATGGCTTGACCAGATCGTTGGTGATTACTGTCAGAAAGCCGGGGCAATCCTGCCTTCCTTAAATATGTTTAAGAGAATCAGTTAAATCTCTTTGGGGGTGTACATATATGGGAAAATTATTCGGTACCGATGGGATCAGGGGGGAAGCCAACCACTATCCAATGGATGCCATGGTTGCTTTTTCCGTTGGCCAGGCAGTCACTTATCTGTTGAAAAAGGAACATCACAGAACAAGGATAATAATCGGGAAAGATACCCGTATCTCTGGTTACATGCTGGAAAGCTCACTTGAGGCAGGCATTACCTCAATGGGTGGTAATCCCTATTTACTCGGTGTGTTGCCAACCCCGGGGATAGCCTTCATCACCGAGAGTATGCGTGCTGATGCAGGGATTGTAATTTCAGCTTCCCATAATCCATACCAGGATAACGGTATCAAAATTTTTTCCGGTAATGGTTTCAAATTATCTGATGAGCAGGAAGAGGTTATTGAAAATCTCGTCCTGAACGGTAAGTTGCCAGAGATGGTGCCGCCCCCCAGGGATATGGGTCAGGCCCACCGTATTGAAGACGTCCATGGACGATACATTGTGTTTTTGAAAAATACCTTTCCCCGTGAATTATCAATGGAAGGGATTAAGATAGTCCTGGATACAGCAAACGGAGCAACGTATAAGGTTGCACCCGATGCTTTCATAGAGCTTGGCGCAAATGTTGAGGTTATTCATAATAATCCTAACGGGCTTAATATTAACGATAATTGCGGCTCACAGCATACTCAGGACCTCAGAAAACATGTGGTAGAGACCGGTGCAGCTGTTGGGCTTGCCTTTGATGGTGATGGTGACCGTTTGATTGCTGTGGATGAAAAAGGTAATGCGATCAGCGGCGACCAGGTGTTGATAATTTGTGCCAGGATGCTAAAAGAAAAGGGCAGGTTAAAAAACGACCTCCTTGTCAGCACCGTGATGAGCAACCTCGGCCTGACAATCGCATGCAAAAAATACGGTTTTAAACACCATGCATCCAGGGTTGGTGACAGGTATGTTTTAGAGGACATGCAACGCCTGGGAAGTGTAATTGGAGGGGAGGAATCCGGTCACGTGATTTTTCTCAATCATCACACGACAGGTGATGGTATTATTACAGCCATGCAACTAATAGCTGCCATGATCGAGACAGGCAAACCTCTCTCTGAACTGGCGGCAATTATGGATGTATACCCTCAAAAGGTAATAAATGTAGAGGTGAAGAGTAAACCGGAGATTTCTACACTTCCTCAGGTGGTTGAGGCAATCAAACAGGTTGAGGCAGAACTGAAAGACCAGGGCCGGGTTTTAGTTCGCTATTCCGGCACTCAAAACGTTTGTCGGGTAATGGTTGAGGGACCAAGCAATGAGCTTACTGAGAAATATTGTAAGCAGATTGCAGATATATTAAGAAGTTTGCTTGGCTGATCCATGACCCTTAAACAATCACTACATTAAGGAGACAGCGGATGCCTATCAATATTTTTGTGACCCAGAATTTTGAGCATATGAGCAAGATAGCTTCTGAGATCATAAAGAAACATATTGTTGAGATATCCCACAAAAAAAGGGAGGTTGTTCTGGGACTTGCAACAGGAAACTCACCTACAGGTCTTTATAAACACCTTGCCCTTGCAGCAAATGCAGGTGAATTTGACAGCGGAAGGATCCGGAGTTTCAACCTCGATGAGTATGTGGGCCTCCCTGGCGAAAACCCCCAGCAACGTGTAATACATCCGGAAAGTTATTGTTATTTTATGATACAGGAATTTTTTGGTCTTCTTACCAATAAGTTTATTGAAACTAACGTACCATATGGCGCCCTGATTGACCAGAATCAGCTGATACATGCCCTTAGAGCCCATCCTGACGATTGGAGCCTGATGGGAACCGATGCAGGCAGGTCAATAGCCATTAAAGCAAAAACGTCTTCTGAATATCTGGCCTGGATACGAAGGGATATACTGGATGGTTATGCCCGTAAAATTAACAGGGTTGGGGGCATTGATTTGCAGATTATCGGTGTCGGGGGACGTGGCCATGTTGCCTTCCATGAGTCAGGGATTCCCTTCAAAGGCAGCAGGGTCATGCTGGTTAAGCTTGATGAGAACACGATAGCGAACGCTATAGCCGACGGGCATTTCCCCTCAAAAAAAGAATCTTCCCGCTATGCTATCAGTATGGGTGCCGAACTGGTCTATGAGGCAAAAACTGTTGTACTGCTGGCTAATGGTGAACGAAAGGTCGAATCAGTCACCGAATCGTTGCTTGGTGAGGTAACCCCCGATATTCCCATTTCCTATGGTCAGAGGTATGCAGAAGAAGGTGGTAATCTCATATATGTGCTGGACAACATTGCTGCCAGGAAATTGCTCATCAACAAAAAGGCCCTTAAAGAGAAGGGAATAAAGATCAAGGAATTATAATAAGGGACTATAACAAAGTCAGTTCATTACAGGCTGTTGTCAAAGCTTTGCCACTGAAAATCATTGGTTCATCCAAAGAATATTGGCAGTATCTCCAGACAGTTTTTATGATACAATGAGAATATGGAGAAAGAAGTCGTCAAGCTCATAAAGGCAAGAGGGCCCTTGACAGGGTCTGAGCTAAGGGAAGCCATTGAAGGAGACAGTTTAATTCTATGGCAGGCATGTAATGCTTCAAAGAAATTGCTGATGAGAACACTGGGAACCAGGTATCTCAGGCTTGATCGTCGTGTGGACGGTTATGCCCGCCTTTCCCCATCCATCCTCAGAGAGTTTTTGACATATTCGGTAATAGGGCTTGACTATGAACCAGACGCACTTGCCCGAAGGGCTCAGGAGATTGAGCATCATATTGAGGAGGTGAGTAGATCAAAATTTGAACTGGCTCATAACATTGTTTCTGATGTGAGAAGGCAGCTTGAGGATGAATGGCCAGAGGACCATCGGGTCTGCTTTATCGTTGCCGGGGACATTGTCTATAATATGGCCCATGATGTCCCTCGTCCAGAGAAGAGTACCGGGAAAATGGTCCAGGGCTCAGATATCGATTTAATTGTTGTTGTGGATGACCAGCTCTCTGATGATTTTATCAAAAGGCTTGATGATTCTATCTACCACGAAAAACACAGAATTCTCATTGCACCTTCTTTGAAGGAAGAGATCGATTATGTCGTGAAAAGATTGAAGCGAGTAAGGGATCAGGTCCGCTTTGACACCTTTAAGCATATGGTGGCGTGTAAGATTCTTCAGGAAGGGATGTTGCTTTATGGCAGCGAAGATCTTTTTCATACCATAAAAGATATGTTGTATGAATACGGGGTTACAGAAAAACTGAACAACCTCGAAAAACTGGCTATAGCCTTACGGAACGATGTAGAGGAATATCTCCTTGGTAGCGATCTGGATAAGATAAAAAGAGAGGACCTGTACCTTTTTTATTCAGCTGAAGAATCAGAGGAATTTGAATAGGGAAAGAAAAAAAGGCTTCAATGTTCCCCTTTATTAAAGTATCGAGAGCTTTTTGAAGGCTTCAAGTTTATCCCTATCCCCTAATTTTGCTTTATCAAGGCATGTTTTTAAAAATTCTATAGATTGTTCATAGCCTTTTTTCTGAACAGGGAAGGGATAACCATCCTTGCCACCGTGAGCAAAACTGAACCGTGCAGGGTCTTTAAAGCTTGGAGGGGTTTTATATACAAGTTCAGATATAAGTGCAAGGGCAGAGATAGTTCTTGGGCCAACGCCGTTTATCTGGATGAGGTCTTTAAACGATACCGGTTGAGATTCATGTATGACCCTGAACATCTTAAACAAACGTTTTTCATTTATATCAGTGGATTTTATATAATGCCTCTCTGGCATGGCAAAGGAGATTTTATTCCAGGTTTTTATCATGGTATCGGGATACTCTTTCACAAAATCAACCATAGAACCCCTTGCCCCCTCACTTTCCCTGGCAACAAGATTTAGCACATCCTTCCTTTCATCACAGGTAATGCCTGTATGGGGATCTGAGGTCACATCGAGATTATCCCTTGAGAGCCACTGGTAACGCCGTGCCCTTTTTTCCTGCCCGTTCATGCCCTGTTGAACAATTGCCCACCCGCCTTTTTTTGTAAAGATAAATGT
>JAPLKF010000029.1 GCA_026388215.1 Pseudomonadota bacterium
CATTTACTGTTTCTTAAATTCCTTCTCCATTGCCTCTTTTGCAGGTTTCACATATATGTCTCTCAATTTTGGTTTCTCAATCTTTCCTGCAGGGTTACGCGGGATAGGGGCATACACCATCTTCTCCGGCCATTTGTATTTTGCAAGACCTTTTTCCTTCACAAAATTGATAATCTCTTCATCTGTAATGGTCTGCCCTTCCTTTGCCTGAATAATGGCCATGACTATCTCTATAAATCTTGGATGTGGATAACCGAGTACTGCCACATCCTGAATCTTAGGATGCTTACGTAACACATCTTCTACCTCAGCAGGGAATATGTTCTCGCCGCCCCTGATGATGAGGTCTTTTGCCCTATCCGCGAAGAAGATAAACCCTTCTTCATCTTTATACGCAAGGTCACCTGTGTGTAACCACCCATCCGTTATCGTTTTGGCGGTCATTTCCGGGTTGTAGGCATATTCTTTCATAAGACGTGGTCCTTTAAGGAGTAATTCACCAACCTTGCCTGGAGGCAACTCTTTTCCTTTATCGTCAACAACCTTTACCTCCATAAACACTGTTGCTATCCCGATAGAACCAGGTTTTCTCATGATATCTTCATCGTAACAATTTGTGGTCCCGCCGCCTCCTCCTTCTGTAATACCATAGATGTTTGCAATGGGCAGATTCGGGAATATCTTCTTCGAATCCTCAAGGAGAATATATGGAACAGGTTGTGCACCGATTTCTATATGCCTGAGTGCTGAAAGGTCGTACTTCTTAAGGTCTACCTGACCAGATTTTATTGCATTAATGACGTCAGACCATGTAGGGACTGTATTCCAGCCACCTGTACATTTTTCATCTGCAATGGACCTTAAATAGAATTCTGGTTGTAATTCCATGGGCATGAGTATCTTGCCTGCGGCTATATAGCTTGGAAATGAGAGAAAGAGCGTGCCGCTGTGATAATACGGGTGTGGTGCGAGGTATACGCTGTTATAACCTTCATTATATGTAAGGGCATTAGCTATCCCTGTATAGAATAATGTCTTGTGGGTATGACAAACAGGTTTTGGCGCCCCTGTAGTGCCCGATGTAAACATGAGTTCTGCCATATCATCATCGTTTGTTTCAACGCAGACCCCCTTCGGGTCACCCTTTTCAACAATCTCCTTATATGACTTCATACCAGAAGGGACATTATCACCAAGACAGATATAATGCTTACAATAATCCATGTCCTTCATAATCGGCTGAACCCTTGGCACAAAACCATCACCAAGTATAAAGGCCTTGCACTTTGTGACATCAGCAGCATATTTGATATCGCTACTTGCAAAACGGAAGTTCAATGGTGTTACAGTTGCACCTGTTTTTAAAACTGCAATGTAACTTGCGTGCCATTCCATGCAATTCATCACGAGATGGACAACGATATCCCCTTTCTTTACCCCGCATTCCTTCTTCAAATAGTTTGCGAGCTTATTTGCCTGGTCATTATACTGTTCCCATGTAAGGCTCCTTCGTATTCCTTTTGAGGGGTAGCTTTCGATAATGAATTCCCTCTTTGGAAACTTGCTTGCATTAAGCCCGGAAAACATTGCAAAATTCATAATACCCTCCTCCTATCTGTATTTTTTTGTATTGCTTTAAGATTTTTAGCATGATAAATTGAACGATGCTCTATTGTCAACATTAAAATTATCAAATAATCTCAGGAGGGTAGTTAACATGGGAGATATATACATACACATAGGTGAAATCCTGGCAAGGAATGCACGGATGTATCCAGATGATGTTGCCCTTATTGAAAGGGTGCCTGTTGAAAAGAAGAGGACAGAGATCAAGTGGAAGCAGTTCGACGAGAAGGCCAACCAATTTGCAAATGTCCTCCTAAAAAAGGGCATAAAAAGGGGTGACAGGGTTGTTCACTTTATGATGAACTCGATCGATTGGCTTGTTGCATACTTTGGCATTATTCGGACAGGTGCGTGTGCTGTACCACTTAATTTTCGGTTCACCGGGGAAGACGTAAAGTACTGCTGTGATGTTGCGGAACCTAAAATTATTATATTTGATGAGGAATTCACCAGCAGAATAGATTCTATAAAGGACAGGCTTCCTACTGTCAAAGACTATATATGTGTGGGGGCAAATATCCCAACTTACGCAGAATCATTTGCAAAGCTCGTTGCAACATCACCTAAGATTCCTCTCGATGTCGAAATAACCTTTGCTGACCCATGTGGTTTGTACTTCACATCAGGGACAACTGGACAGCCAAAACCAATATTATTGACCCATAAGTGCATGGTATCTGCCTGCATTACAGAAAATGCACATCATTACCAGAAAAAGAATGACTGCTTTATTCTGATACCACCGCTTTATCATACAGGAGCCAAGATGCACTGGTTCGGGAGTTTTATCGTTGGGAGCAAGGCAGTAATACTAAAAGGTATTACTCCAGAATGGATCCTTGAGGCAGTTAGTGAGGAAGGGGGTACGATTGTATGGTTACTCGTTCCATGGGCTCAGGATATACTGGTTAAGTTCGACAGTGGTGAACTCAAGCCATCAAATTACAAATTAAGCCAATGGAGACTCATGCATATAGGCGCCCAACCTGTGCCACCGGCACTTGTAAAGCACTGGAAGGAATATTTCCCGAATATGGACTATGATACAAACTACGGTTTGAGTGAATCTACAGGTCCGGGGTGTGTTCACCTCGGCATAGGAAACGAACATAAAATAGGAGCAATAGGGGTGCCAGGTTTCAACTGGGAAACCAAGGTTGTGGATGAAAATGGTAACCCTGTTAAGAGAGGGGAACCAGGAGAACTCTGTGTCCGTGGCGATGGCGTTATGAGAGAATATTACAAGAACCCGGAGGCAACCTCAAAAACCCTAATAAACGGATGGCTCTTTACCGGAGATATGGCAAGACAGGATGAAGATGGTTTTATATGGCTGGTTGATCGCAAGAAGGATATCATTATAACCGGTGGTGAAAATGTTTTTCCTGTAGAGATTGAGGATTTTCTCCATAACAATCCAAAGGTAAACGATGCTGCAGCAATCGGATTACCTGATGAACGTCTGGGTGAAATTGTTGCGGTCATAATTGATGTTGTGCCGGGTAAAACACTTACCGAAGAAGAGGTGCTGAAATTCTGCGAGAAATTACCGAAGTACAAGAGGCCAAGAAAGATCTTCTTTGGTGAAGTACCGCGCAATCCAACGGGAAAGATAGAAAAACCGAAGCTCAGAAAGATATACTCAGGCATGGAACAAGCATTTAAAATATAGCGTTTAGCGTAGAGCGTTGAGCAGAGGGCTTAGAGTTTTAACTCTTTGCTCTTGGCTCCATACTCCTTGCTCTATGCGCTTTACACCCAAATTATGTACCCAACCAAGATAGAAGAGACAATCAATTATATATTCAAGGATAGAGAACTACTGAATCAGGCAATTACACATAGCTCTTGGTTTAATGAAAAAAAGGAAGCAAGGCAGTCACAAAACGAAAAGCTTGAATACCTTGGAGATGCAATTTTAAACAGTATCATCAGCATACTTCTCTATAAAAAATACAAAGACAGACAGGAAGGGTTCTTAAGCAATGCAAGGTCCTGCCTGGTCAAAAGAGAAACCCTCACCGAAATAGCGAAGGATATCAATCTTGGAAAGCATATGTACTATGGCAATGGCGAGAACAATATACCGCTCGATTCAAAGGTTTTATCAAACATGCTTGAGGCCCTGATCGGCGCTATTTATCTGGATGGGGGATTAAAAAAGGTAACCCGCGTTGTCAAGAACCTGTTTTTACAATATTTCAACGAAGAAAGGTTGAACGAAAAAAATCCAAAAAATGTACTACAGGAATATTCCCAAAAAAGGTGGGGGATGCTTCCAAAATATAAATTTACAAGGAAAACAAAGGGTGGCTTTACAGTTTTAGTTTATATAGGCAAAGAGTTTAAGGCAAAGGGAGCGGGCAAGAATAAAAAAGAGGCAGAACAGCAGGCGGCTAAGGAACTGCTGAATACACTTATTGAAGAGGAGCAGGAAAGTAGATGATGTATGAAAGAAGAAAAAGGATGGGGGACAGAAGGAAAAGAAAAGAAGACAGGAGGCTGAGGATAGAATATAGAAACGAGGCAGAGGAGAGGCGAAAAAGGACAGAGAACAGGAGGCAAAGAAAAGAGGATAGGAGGCAGAGGGCTGAAAACCTCCAATGATTATCCCGATCTTCCTTCCCCATCTTGGATGCCATGACAGATGCATATACTGTAATCAGGCATATATAACAGACAGTAAAGATAACAATATTCGTTCCACAATCGAAAGAACGCTCGGTCCACTAAGGGGCAGGTTTGAGGTAGGCTTATATGGAGGGAACATATTTGGTGTAGAACCATCCATCTTAAAGAAATTATTTACGTATTTTGAAGATTATATGGACAACATTCAGGGCTTCAGGATTTCCACAAAACCAGTTCCCTTAAGAAAGGAGACCATAGAAATACTCAAAGAACATAAGGTCAGCACCATTGAGCTTGGAATACCAACATTCAATAATGAAATACTTCACAGGCTCAACAGAAAACACACAGGGGAGGATTTATTCAGGGCCTTTTACATGCTCAAAGATGAAGGGTTTTATGTCGCCCTGCAGGTTATGGTGGGGCTTCCCGATGAGTCATTCGAGGATATCAAAAGGACTGTAGAAAATATAATCCAGTTAAATCCACATTACATAAGGATATACCCGCTCGTTGTTTTAAAAGAAACACCTCTGCAGGAAATGTATGAGGAAGGACTTTTCAACCCGATTTCATTTCAAGATGCAGTTGAAAGGGCGCTTTTCATATATCTCAATTCACTACAACACGGCATAAAGGTTGTTAAAATTGGCCTCACAGATAATGAAATAATAAAGGACAGGGTTATAGCAGGTCATTACCATCCTGCCTTCGGATATGTTGTAAGGTCAGAGGGATTTTATCTGGCAGTAAAAGCAAAGATTGAAGCTGCATCAATAAAGGGGGGTGTTGCTGTATCTTTAAACAACAGAGACATACCACACCTTCTGGGTTACAGACGCTCAAATATCGATAGGTTTAAAGAACAAGACCTCCATGTCACATGGGTGAAAGACGATATAAAGGAAGGGTACTTCTTGATAAAGCAAAGGGATAAGGCAATAGAAGGGAATATCTTTGATGCGCTTTCATGCATAGGCACATGATACATGATCCAGGATGCAGGATGACGATATATGATATAAGAAAAGTGAAGCTCCCCGCCCAGAAGGTGTGAAAAATCAGTGGTGTGGACGGAACACTGTTTCACTCGCTGCTCCACTGCGCGTTTTTACCCCACCCGCAAGCGGGTACCCGAGGCTCGAATCTCACTCAATTCGCAAACTCGGCTTTTAAGCCTCAGACATGCGTACGGTTTCATTGCGAACGGATGTGAGCAACATTGTCCTCCGGAACGCAACCTTCAGCCGGGTACCCATGGAGGTACGACATGGGTGGCCACCAAAAATGCTCGAAGTCGCGATTCGCGAAAAGTTCTTCCGTCCATATTGCAGTTCTTATAGGATTTTTTTCACACCTTTCCAGCCCCTGGGCTCAGGCAGAGATGCATCCGTATCCCGCCACAGGCGGGACCCGCTTGCGGGTGATGGTCGGGAATGGAGTGCGAAGTACAAAGGGAATCTCCTTTAGCCGGTTCGAGAAGAACAGTAATCTAACTATAAAGGTGTTTGCAGAACAGGACACTGGTTTTTACCACGACTCGACCTTGAGTCCACCTGCCCCCTCGTAGACAATTTCTCCCCTTAAGGAGCCCTTCCGCACATATTTAAAAATGCGCTTCTTGTCAACCTTCATAAAACCTGTCAATCTCAGAAAAAATCTCATTCTATCTCGAATGCTGATCCTCTTTGGCACCGTATTGTTCAACTGTATTAACATCTTCTTCAAGGTTTCTTCGTCAATATCCCTGAACACTATATCCTCAACATCCAGAAGGGCAAGGCCTTCATCTTCTAATGCAAAGAGGTTACAACCCTTCATGTCCTTATGTAGAATACCTTTTCTAAAAATCATTTCAAAGAAGCCTGAAAGCTTCTCTATAAACCTCTTTCTCTCATTATATTTCATGCTATCGTATCTTCTATCAAGGTAGCGGTCGAGCTCTTCTCCCCTGCCTCCCAAATCTTCCATGGCAATGTACCCTGCCTTTAAAAGTGAGGGCATTTTAAGATAATATGCCTGTGGTATTATAGATAGATGCATATATGCAAGGGCAACATGGTTTTTCCATGCATTCCTTAACCTTCTACGATTGCAGTATATCTTGCGGATATGGTCACTAAAACGTTCCACCATTACCTTTTTATCCTCTTTCAAATTAGCGACAAAACCACCCTTTGCCTTCTTTTCCATTCCCCTCACGTACAGGTATTCATCTGAATAGACCGTTATTGATGTGTCCTTGAATGCCCTTTTTCTCTTTCTTCTCACCCAGTTTTTTCTGAGCCTTTCTATCTCTTCTTCCAATCTATGCCGAATAGCTTCGTCGCCATAGTTTCTAAAAAATGTATCCTTCTCTGCCCCTGTCATATCACTGTAGACCATGGTAAGGGCATGAGAAAGGTTAGATATCTCGTCCCTTACATTAAAAGACCCTTTTATCCTCATTTTATGGAGGTCAATGAGATAAAGTTTATTATCTAAAACAAGGATATTATCAAGATGGAGGTCGTTATGTCGTATATAATTGGATTTTAAAATTTTAAGCAGGTCAGCGAGACCGGCAAACAGCTTTTCCCTCTCGCCAGTTTTTTCTAATTGCCTTATAAGGCTTTCTCCTTCTATCCATTCCTGTATAACATACGAGCCTCTTCTGCTTGTCCCATAGCCGAAAACATTAGGCGTAAGCATAGAAAGGGCAGAGAGCCTCTCACTCAATGTATACTCCCTTTTACCCCGTGGAATGAATATATTCCTCAATAATCCTTGAAGACCCTTTTCTAAAAAGGATTTTATAAAGATTCTTCCATTTTTATACTTGTAGACAGTATAAGTCCTCCTCTCACCTTCTTTGTGGGAAAACTGCTTCAGGACATCTTTAAGCCCCTCTTCTTTCAGGAACCATTTTATGCGGTCTATTCGTGAGGCTCTCATAGCGCCCCCACAATCTCTGCCACCTTGGGCCCCCATACCTTCAGGGAATATTTCTCTTCTGCAATTGTCCTCGAAACCTCCCCCATATTTTTCCGCAATCTTACATCCCTAAATAGCGCCTCAATTGCCCCTTTCCATCCGTCCGTATCGTTTCTTAGAAAACCGTTAACCCCATCCTTTATCATATCCTTTGCAACGCCTACAGGATGGGTTATGGAAGGAAGCCCTGCTGCCATATACTGAATGAGCTTCAGCCCGCACTTGCCGCGTGACCATATATCGTCCCGCGCAGGCATAATCCCCATATCGAAGCTTAAGAGCGACGACTTTTCCCTGTCTTTTTCCCATTTTTCAAACAATATCCCCTCCCCTTCCATTTCAGAAGGCTTATCGGCAACGAACTTGAAGTTGATACCCCTATTACCGTGAAAAGAAAGAAAAAGCTCTTTCATGTCCGAAAGATATTTTAATGTGGAACTGCTCCCCATCCATCCTACAACAAATGGTTTCTTGTCCTCATGGGACTTGACCGGATACTCGTCAGTGTTTACAACGGTCGGGATATAATGGATGCCTTCGGTTTTAAACTTCTTTGCCTCCTCGAGGAGAAAACGGTTCCCACAAAATACAATATCAGATGCCCTGATCATCCCCTCAAATCTGCTTCGTCTCGTACTACTGCTACCTCTGCTCCCATACATCACAGCATCGTCAAAATCATACACCATCCTTTTTGAAAGCCTTCTGAATAAAGACAGCTTCAAAGGATTGGGAAGAACCCTCTGGATGTATGTAATATCCGACTGTTGAATGCTTTTTAGTAATTCTACGGGGTTTGCCTTTGTCGTAAGAAGCTGGATTTTAAAACCCTGCTTTTCTAAATACGGGAAATATTGTTGTATTCTATACCCTTCCGGATTTTCTTTCGTGAAGATATTGTGGGTATAAAAAAGGATCCTTTTCATATTTTTTGATCCATTGACCAAATGCGGCCTATCTTCTGTCTACTGTCTTTTTAAATTGGAAAACCACCTTTTTAAGCCCCTGCCTCCCCTGATATCAACCGCTTTCAGCTTATTTTCATCGACAACCGGTCCGGTGACAAGTTTTTTGGGGCCCTTGGCCTCTATGAAGTAATCCTCGATGACCAGATAATCCATCTCAGTGGACATAAAACATTTAAGGGCATCTTCAGGGGCTTCTACAATAGGCTCGCCGGCTATATTGAAAGAGGTATTCAACAAAACAGGGACGCCGGTTATCTTATAAAATTCCTCAATAAGGTTATAGAATATACCATTATCTTCTTTTGTCACAGTCTGAACACGGGCAGTTCCATCAACATGGGTAATGGCAGGAATTACCCTCTGTTTATCGCCTTTTACCTCTGCGATGAGAAGCATATACGGGCTTTCACAATCAAGGTCGAAGTAATCAGGGGCATGTTCAAGAAGGACTGATGGGGCAAAGGGGCGAAATGCTTCTCTGTGTTTTACCTTTGCATTCAGAACATCCTTCATTTCAGGCTTTTCAGGGTCACAGAGTATGCTTCTATGCCCGAGGGCGCGAGGACCTATCTCGCTTCCACCCTGAAACCATCCCAGTATCTTTCCCTCAGCAAGAAGTTTCGCACATTTCTTTACTATATCCTTTTCTTTGGTGAACCTGATGTTCGGGGTATTCTTTAAGGTAGCTACGATCTCCTCCTCTCTATAAGACCTCCCCAGATAGGCGTTCTTAAAACTGTATTTTCCCAATTTCTCTTTTGCGATTATGTGGGCACCGTAAAGGGCGCATCCCAGGGCTATGCCTGAGTCACAAGCGGCGGGTTGTATAAATATATTTTCGAATGGGGTATTATCGAGAATCTTTTTGTTAGCCACGCTGTTAAGGCCCACACCCCCTGCATAGCAGAGGTTCTTGCATGGACTTATGCGGTAAAGGTGATTGGCAATCTCAATAAGGCCTTCCTCCGTAGTCTTCTGCACCGCATATGCTATCTCTGTATACACATCATCCGGAAGTTTCTGGCTATCCCTCTTGGGTATGTCGGGAAAGAATAGCCTTTGATAATGATCAATGTGTCTTACGAAATTTTTTTCGCTCCTGGTGAGCGCCAAACCTTCTGTAATTTCAAAGAATTCCCTCTCCATGCCTTTCCCCGGCTTTCCCCCATATGGAGCAAGACCCATTGCCTTTCCCGAACCAAAATCACCGAAGTTTAAAAATACAGATGTTCCCATATACACAAGGCCCAAACCGTTCATGTAACCTGGTACAGTATAATCCTTTCTTATAGGAACTATTTCATTTCCTTTTAATCTATAGAATGACTGGACTTCCTCATAATCCTTTTGTTCTTTTATACCCAAATTCCTATATGTAAAAGGGATCTTCGCTCCCGCCTCAGCATCGATAGCCTTGCTCCCCAGGCCATCTACAACCATCACAACTGCCTCCTCAAAAGGAGAAGCAAAAAAGGCGCTCGCTGCATGTGCGTCATGATGTGATACGGTGTGGATAGTGCCCTGGTAACCAAGTTCACCTCTAATCATTTCTACCGTTTTATTCTCTTTCTCTTTATCATACCGTGTAACACCCACAATCAGGTCAACGCCATTGATATTGGAAAGGGCTGCAGAATCAAGGAGATATTTTACGGACAGATGCGGGAAAAAACCAGCATGTTTCACCCTGCTAAGCCTTTCTTCCCCTACTGCAAATAACCGTCCTTCAGATATGAGGGCGGCACCTGTATCATGTCCAAAAACATGGAGCCCTAGGATATTCATAAAATTCTCCAATAATTTAAACTATATATTTGCATTCCCCCTGTCAGAACTTTCCCTAATATAACAGATGACCCCCGAGCAGTCAATCTCAAAAGAAGTTGATAGGAAATGGCCCATGGCTGATGGAGATAGGACGTAACAGAAAAGCCTTGACAATCTCCTGACCTTCTTATACCTTTTCCCAAAATGAAATTTCCAAAACAATATACCCATTGTACCGGGATATATAATGTGTAATCAGGCTTGTATCAAGTTTGGGCGTACGTATCTCAAGGAACAGGATGTAAAAGGAAAGTCTGTTATTGAAGTCGGCTCCCTCAACATAAACGGTTCTTTAAGGCCAATCGTGGAAGCATTGCACCCCTCAAGCTATGTTGGTGTTGATATTCAAATGGGGCCAGGGGTTGACCGGGTCTGCGATGTATTAGACCTCCTCGACCACTTCGGTTACGAGAAGTTTGGTTTCCTTATTTCCACAGAATTATTAGAACATGTGAAAGACTGGCAAAATGCGATCAGCAATTTCAAGAACGTCTTGAAACCTGAAGGTGTTCTGTTAGTTACTACAAGGTCAAAAGGTTTCAAGTATCATGAATTTCCATTCGATTTCTGGAGATACGAGAGGACAGACATGGAGGCAATATTTTCGGATTTCATTATCGAGGTAATAGAGAAGGATCCCCTGAGACCGGGCATATTTATCAAAGCAAGAAAGCCGGTTACCTTTAATGAAAATGACTTAACCGGATATAAACTTTATTCAATGGTCAAGGAAAAGCGTATAAGCTCCATTACCGATGCTGATATTTCCCTGTTTGAAAATAGCAAACGGAAAATATATGGCAAGAAAAGGTCCTCAATCTTATCAATATTACAGCATAAGCTAAAGTAGAAAGGCATGAAGAAAACAAAGTATCTAAAGATTTTAAAGAAATGGCAGTAATAGTGGAGAATCCTTTAGTCTCTATAGTCATCCCCACTTATAATTACGCCAGATACCTATCCCGGGCAATTAAGTCCTGTCTCGGGCAATCCTATAAAAACCTTGAAATTATAGTAGTAGACGACGGGTCAACCGATAATACCAGAGAGATCTTACGCGACATAGACAATAAGATCTTATATACCTATCAGGAAAATAAGGGGGTCTCTGCGGCCCGCAATACCGGGCTTGAACTCTCAACCGGCACATTTATTACCTTTCTTGATGCGGATGATTATCTGACCGAAGACTCAATAGAATCAAGACTGGGTATACTTATGGACAAAAGTGACCTTCAGTTTGTCATCAGCGAAACATACTCAAAAAATATCTCCAATGATACGTTATCTTACAGACCCGCATCAAAAAAGGATTTCATAACCGATAGATTACATGAGGCACTTCTGCTGAGACGTATTCAGTTTGCAACATGCGCGGTATTTATGAGAAACCAGCTTGCTAAAAAATTTAGATTCCCATTAAATATATCAAACGGGGAAGATATCGCATATTTCACAAAAATATTTTTTAAAACGAAGGGGTATTTCCTTTCAAAACCAACCGCGGTAACATGCAGTCACCCTGAAAGCCTGCGACACAATATTGAAGTAATAAAAAGGCAGGGGATTGACCTTATTGAGACAATCTTTGACGACCCATATTATGGTGGGGCACTTGATTATCTCCGTAAGGATTTTACCGCCCAACGCTGCCTTGAGTTCTTCAGGAGATTCTATCATTCCCGTGATAAAATGCTTGCCAGAAAATATTACATAAAGGCCATTCTTACCAAACCGAGTAAAATATTGAAGGTGGACTACCTGATAAAATTTCTCAGAACCTGCCTATAATAACACTATGCTCGCTTTTTCCCTATGGCAAAAATGGTGTATGCATAGTCAATCTCAAGAAACCTGAAGAGAAAGCCAAAGATATATACCTTCATCACATACCTGTGGAAGGCATCGTTAAAAGACCTGTAAAGTTCATTCACTTCATAACCTGTCAGATCCATGACTGCTGCAAGCTCATCATACGCATAGTACGTCTTATGGTCAGCAGTTGTAAAAAACTTGTTGGGATGATATATATTCGGTGTTGAAACAAGTATCAACCCATCATCCCTTAATACATCCCTCAGTCTCTTGAGCATGTTAATCCCTTCTGTAAATGGCATATGCTCTATCACCTCGGAGAACAAAACTACATCAAAAACCTCGTGCACATCATTAATATCATAAAAATCATGGGGGACATTCGTGTCCACATCCATGCTCTTATATTTAACCTTAACCCCGATCTTTTCAATCTCCTCCTTTAAGCCTTTTGAACCAGCTCCGACATCGAGAAGACTCATACCATCCCTGAGGACATGCCTCAAAAGGGCAGACCTCTTTTTAATCAGAGGGACATTCCATATACTCCTGTATCTCTTATGAATCTTCTCCCTTGCAGAAAAAAGTTTGGACCATTCAACTACCCTATCTTCCATTACAAACCTCAAAAAATATTTTTTCCATCTCATCAGCATTTCTTTCAATAGTATATGTTTTTAGCTTCAACCGTGCGTTATTCCCCATGTAATTCCTTCTCTCTTCATCAAGTAATGCCTTAATGGCAGATAATAAACCGGAGACATCATAGGGTTCTTCAAGGACATAGCCTTCGTCATGGGAGATAAGGGCAGATGCCCCATTCCACCTTGTTGTTATAACAGGAAGGGCAGACGCCATTGCCTCCATTGTTGTGAGCGAACAGGCGTCATAGAATGTCGGGTGTGCAAGTATATGCGAATCCCTGTAAACTGTCTCCGGTGATGCTGTCTCCCCGAGGAATGTTACATAATCTTTGAGATTCAATGCCTCTATGAGACTGCTATACCTCTTGCTCCGACCCCTCCCCATTACATTTAAATGGAATGCCTTTGTTTCCTTCGCAAGCTCACCAGCTGCAAGGAGAAGCGGAAAAAGGCCTTTAAGCCTGAAATTTCCAGCTGAAAATAGTATCCGGAGATTACCCGGCGGTTTTACCTCTGCAGGTCTGAACCTTTCTATATCCACGCCGTTATACACAACATCAATGTCATCTTCCTTCAGGTTGTAATGGTGTGTCATATGCTCCTTTACCATATCGGAAATCGCTACAATTCTCCGGTACTTCCCGGTCCTGATCGGGTATTTCGCTATCATCTCCTGCATCTTCTGGTTGATACTGTGTTTTAAGAGGAATGCCCTGAACCTCCGCTCCTTTGGATTATCATAGCTTGCTATCTCCCTCTCAATCCAGATACGCTGTACACCACCATGGCTCTGGTACACATCAGGTTCAAGGATATTTCCAAAACCAAGCATCACATCAAGGGGAAAGGCATTTACGTACTTCTTATGATTAAGGGCAAAGGATAGCGTCCGGAGCCATCTTGGAAAGGGAACGGTGTTTAGCCTCACAAGCGTTACGCCTGGCAGTACAACCCCTCTCGAGCAGAATACAACCACTTCATGACCTTTTTTAAGGAGATTTATGGAGAGGTCGTATGC
>JAPLKF010000030.1 GCA_026388215.1 Pseudomonadota bacterium
GGTTATTGAGATTGTAAAACAGTTTGGAAAATTGAAGGTACTTGATGACAGGGAATTGGTCATAGAAATGGAAAAGAAGGAAGACTATCAGAGGCTTGAGAAAGCCCTTGATGATGCCTTTAAGGGCGAGGTAGACGTCGAGCTCATTCAAAAAAAATCATAAAGCAAATTTATTGCACATTTTTTCATGGCTTTAATAAAGCCTGAGAGCCGGAACGCTGTTTCCTCCATTCGCTGGCTCAAAATTTTTACCCTTTCTATGGTCTTCCTCACTTAAATTTGCAAACTTGACCTTTGGTCTTCGGACATGCTCCTGAGCCCCTTACGGGGACGCTAACCTTCAGCCGGGTACCCGCTGGAACTTTGCGGGTGGCCCCAAGAATTGTTGCTCGACTTCGCTCGCAATGAAACCGTGCTCGATGCTCATTCCAGTAAGGTTTAATTGCGAACATAGTGAGCAACAAAGCTCTTCCGGCTTGAAAATAGGTATGCTATCTTCTCATTCCTGTCAACATTCTTATGAGACAGGACACCAGTGCTTTAGAGCTTACCATCAATCGTTATCTAAATATTGATTAGGACTAATAAGATTGACATTTTATTTTCTTGCCGTTAATATAAATATATGCTTGAAGATGTAATAAAGAAATATGGTTTTATAATCTTAATAGCCGCCTTATTTATTCAAATGGTTTTTTCTGAAGGCGGTATCTTTGGATACACAATGTTAAAAAGGGAGATAAAGGCAGTCAGCGCTTCCATTAAAAGGATGGAACAGGAAAATGTACTTTTGATGAACGAAATAGATAAGCTGCAAAAGGACGATCAATATCTGGAAGAGGTTGTGAGAAAAAAACACGGTTTTGTGAGGGAAGGAGAGAGGCTTTACAGGATTGAGAAATGAGGTACGAAGGTGCTATATACAGACCTCCAAGCGAGGCGGACAGCTTAATATTGCAGGTTACCATAGGGTGTTCTCATAATAAGTGCACCTTTTGCGGTTCTTTTAAAGACAAGAAGTTCAGACTAAGGACGCTTGAAGAGGTCAGGGAAGACGTTGAAGAGGCGAAGGCCTATGCGAGGTATATAAGAAAGGTATTTATTGCAGACGGGGATGCCCTCATTATACCGCAGAAAAGGCTTATTCCCATAATTGAGCTTATACGGGATGCCTTTCCCAAGCTTGAGAGGATTGGCATATACGGAAATACAAAATCCATTTTAAAAAAGTCTGTGGAGGAGCTAAAGGCGTTAAAAGAGCTTGGTGTCGGGATTATCTATCTCGGTGTAGAATCCGGTGACCAGGTTGTGCTTGATAGGGTGTGCAAGGGGACTACGCTGGAGAAGACTGCAGAAGCCGCACGCAGGGTAAAAGAGGCAGGGATTATATTATCGGTAACCGTACTTCTCGGTCTGGGTGGGGTTGAGAGGAGCACAATCCACGCAGAAGAGACAGGAAAATTTTTGAGTAAGATAGACCCTGATTATGTAGGTGCCTTAAGCGTGATTATTGTTCCAGGTACCCCGCTCGCTGAGGAGGCGAAAAGGGGGACGTTTGAGGTCCCGAATCCTTATATGTTGCTTGAGGAACTCGCTATCATGATAAAGCACACCAATGTAACCCATACATTTTTTGCCTCAAATCATGCCTCAAACTATCTACCCGTTAAGGCATGGTTGCCGGAAGAAAAGGAAAAGATATTAAAATCGATACAATATGTATTGAATCGAAAAGACCCCTCTCTTTTGAGACCCGAGTTTATGAGGGCACTCTAAAAATGAAACAATTGGACAGAGAAGCCGGAACAAACGATACTGATTTTATAGAAGTACCTGTAAGGGTAAGATATGCAGACACTGACAGAATGGGCATTGTCTATTATGGAACGTACCCGATATATTTTGAGATTGGAAGAAGCGAGTTTATGAGGAAAAGGGGTTTTACTTACAGGGAATTTGAAGATATGGGTTATCACCTTGTTGTTGTGGGTATGGAAGTACAATATTACAGTTCTGCTACCTATGATGACCTTCTAATAGTTAAGACAAAAATATCGGAATTAAAATCGAGAGGACTCACGTTCCATTATGAGATATATAAAGAAGGAAACCTGGTTGTGGAAGGGAAGACAAAGCATATCTGCATAAATAACAGCAAAAAAACTGCAATAATCCCCTCGCAGCTTTTAAAAGTCTTGAGAGATGTCAGCCCCAAATAACATTCTGGTCATAAGATTAAGTTCCTTAGGTGATGTGCTTATGAGTCTTCCTGCAGTGAAGGCTATTAAGGATGCCTTCGCCCAAACCCGTATCTCATGGCTTGTGGAGGGCTCTGTCGGTGAGCTTTTGTCTTATCAGAGCTTTATAGATGATGTGATACAATTTCCAAGGGCGAGCATTGAAAGGGCAATAAGGAAAGGCAATCTTCTCCGTGCCACAGGGGAGTTCAAAGGTTTTTTGAAGAAGCTGAGGGGAACGAGGTATGATCTTGTTGTAGATTTTCATGGAATAATAAAGAGCGCTATGCTATCGATGTTTGTCCGTGGAGAGAGGAGGGTCGGTTTTGGGAAGGCATTTGCTAAGGAAAAAAGCCACCTTTTTTACCAGGAGAAAGTCGAGGCATATGATAAGAGGATTCATAAGGTTGAAAGGAATATGCTCCTCCCGAAGTACCTTGGTATAGATGGTGTTATCCCGGAAGTTACACTTAAAATCCCAGCAGATGTGAACGAATATATAGATAACTTTTTTTCAAGAATAGGTATAGGTACCCCTATCTTTGTAATCAATCCTTTTTCCAGCAAGGGAAGCAGATTCAAAAGATGGGACATGGATAGGTATGCGGGGCTGATTAAGAGAATAAAAGATGAAAGTCGCGCCCATGTTCTTATCCTGTGGGGGCCAGGGGAAGAAGGGGAAGCAGAGCACTTAAGGCAAATGGCAGGCGACGGTGTCTTTTTATCCTGCCCTACAAATATCCCGCAGCTTTTCGCTCTATTGAAGATGGTTGATATGTATATTGGCGGTGATACAGGGGTTATGCACCTTGCAGCATTTGCACATAAGCCTGTTGTGGCAATTTTTGGTCCCACAGATGTTTACGTGAATGCCCCGTACGGTTCACCCCATATAATAGTAAGAAGGGAATTGCCATGCAGCCCTTGCAAGAAAAAGAACTGTCATGGCAGGAAGTGTCTTGAAGATATTACTGTGGAAGAGGTTTTTGAAGCGGTGCAGCGAATGTATAAAAGAGCAGGGCATGGGGGTCAGGGTATAGGGTATAGTAAAAATGGTTTATGTCAGAGGAATTAATGCGTATACTTTTTATCTATCCAAACATTAATGCCCAGATAGGTTTTAATTACGGTATAGCGTATATATCCGGTTTTTTAAAGACCCACAATATTGAGACGTATTTATTGAACGTCAACGAAAAATTAAATTATCCTCTGAACCTTGACAGGATCAAGAAGGATATACTTGACATAAGACCGGATTTGATAGGTTTTTCTGTGCTTACAAACCAGTATAAGTATGCCATCGAGATTGCAAAGAGCATTAAAAGCTACCTTGATGTTCCCATAATCTTTGGGGGTATTCACCCGACTATGGATCCTCAGGGGACAATGTCTGAAGGGTCTGTAGACTACCTGTGTATCGGGGAGGGAGAAGAGGCACTGCTTGAACTAATACAAAAGGGTAATCCAAAAGGCATAAAGAACATAGGGCATAGGGATGGGGGTAATATAATAGTTGAGCCCTTGAGGCCATACATTGATATAACGAAACTGCCTTTTAAGGATTATGATATGTTTAACTTTCAGCAGATGATAGATGCGAAGGATGGATGGGTAGGGTTGATGGCTTCCCGTGGTTGCCCTTTCAGGTGCACCTATTGCCTCAACCATAAAATTATGGGGCTGTATAAAGCACAGGGGCATTTGCCAAAGCATTACCTGCGAAGGCATAGTGTGGATGAGATGATAAAGGAGGTAGAGTATCTCCTTTCACACTACAAAGGTATCAGGATGTTCATATTTGATGATGATATTTTTACCTTTGACAAGGCATGGCTAAGCGAGTTTTCTGAAAAGTACAAAGCGGTCACAGATACAGGTTTTGTTTGTAATGCCCATGCGCGGATATTCGATGAAGACATGGCAAGGCATCTCAAAGAGGCAGGATGCAGGATAGTAAAGTTCGGCCTTGAAAGCGGTAGCGAAAAGATAAGAAGGAATGTATTGAATAGATACATGTCGAATAAAGATATAGAACGGGCCTTTGACGTGGCCCATAAATTTGGACTTCACACATCAGCCTTTGTTATGATAGGATTGCCCCATGAAAAAAAGAAAGATATCATGGAGACAATAGAGCTCCTCGCGAGGATACAACCTGGAAGGTTCCGCTGGTCATTGTTCTTTCCTTTTATAGGCACAAAGGCATACGAGATAGCGGAGCATGCAGGGTTAATAGATTTTGAGAAGATGGGCATGCTTGATAACTTTACAGACGAAACCTGTATGATGCTTGGCAGTGATGTAGATCTTTTTGTTGATAAGCTGAAAACCTTATTCTGTCTGTTTGTGAATGGTTGTGCAGATATAGATGGGGAGCAAAAATACAGGGAGCTTATGAAAAGGATTGAGCTTGCAGGAGGGGATCTCTGGCGCAAAGAGAAAGACCTATTTTTAAAGCAGGTGAACATGCTGGATAAAGAGATGGAAAATAAAGGTAGACTTTACTACACAGTGAAGTATAATCCATTTATGGGCGTGAGGAGTGACTGGAAGGACAATAGTTTATCTTCCTAACTGGCTTGGAGATATAGTAATGGCTACACCCTTTCTCCGTTCTTTGAGGGCATCCCTTGATGGAGAACTCTGGGGTATAGGAAAAAACAATGCCATACACATATATAACGGCCTGGGGCTTTTTGATAGATTTATAGTCCTTGACAATAAAAAGGGGTTTATTTCATTTTTAGATACGGTTAGCATTCTTAAGGGTCTTAATTTTAAAAGGGGCATTGTATTGCCGCATTCTTTCCGTTCTGCCCTTTTGTTCTATGCTGCTCGCATAAAGGAGAGGATTGGCTATGGAAGGAACAAAAGAGGATTTATGCTTACACACCATGTTGATGAAGGAACCACGCCGGAGCCTACAGTAGAGCATTACCTTAAGATTATAGATACGCTTGGTGGCAAAAGGTTTCTGGATGCACCACTGCTTTTTGTAACAGAAGATGAGGAGCAGAAGTTTGATAAGAAGTTTACGGATATTTATAGACCATATATAGCATTTATCGTGGGGGCTCAATATGGGCCGTCTAAATGCTGGCCTGATTATTATTTTTCTCAGCTTGCAGATATGATTGTAAAAGATCACGGTGTGAAGGTATATATACTACCTGGTAGAGGCGAAGAAGGGCTTGCAAATAAAATTTACGAAGGGGTTATCAATAAGGCACACATAGAAGTAAAATCCATGGATATAAGAGACTTAAAGGTATGTCTTTCGAGGGCGTCTATTGTGGTGAGTAATGATACGGGGCCACGGCATATATCAGCGGCCCTTTCTGTTCCCACAATAGTGCTTTTGGGCCCAATGGACCAAAGGTATACACATTATCCAAGTCCTTATGTGTACCAGATATTGAAGGATGTTCCCTGCAGGCCCTGTAATAAGAAGAAGTGTGACAGGACACATGAATGTTTAAAAAACATAACACCAAAAGATGTATTGGAGAAGGTGGAGGAGATACTTGAAGGTAAAAGATAAGAAACAGGGGTCGAGGATCCAAGGGGTCAAGGGGTCAAGAAGAAACTACTCGGGCCCTCGAATCCTCGGATCCTTAACCCCTACAAAAAACACAATTGCATTAATTGACAGGTTCAAGGGGAGAAAGATATGTGTAGTTGGAGATATCATTGCTGATGTGTACATCTTTGGGAAACCATACAGGCTTTCAAGAGAGGCCCCGGTTGTTGTTGTAAAATACGAGGAAGAGAGGATATACCCGGGCAGTGCAGGTAATACGATACACAATCTTTTAGCCCTGGGTGCACATGTTTTTCCTCTGGGTTTTATAGGTAGTGATGATGCAGGGAATAAACTCATAAGATACTTTTCCCGTTATAAAACAGTAGACATGGATGGGTTTATACGGCATGATGGCGAAACAGTTACAAAAACAAGAATACTTGCAGGAGATACACACACATCTAAACAACAGGTTATTAGAATTGACAGGAACATCGATAAACATTTTTCTAAACATGAAAGAAGCCTCCTTAAAAAGAGATTGAAGGAAATTAGTCCCCATATGGATGGGTTCATTATTTCGGACTATGGACACGGGGCAGTCGACAGCGAGATTAGTGCCTATGTGAGAAATCTGGCAAAGAACAAGGTAGTTGTTGGTGATTCGAGGTATAATCTTAAAGAGCTTAAGGGATTTACAATAATTACCCCAAACGAGTCTGAGGCATATAACCTGTCTTCTCTTAATGAAAGGTACGATATAGAAGAAGTGGGCAGGAGAATACTCAAGTTGATGGATGTTGCCGCCCTTCTTATTACGAGGGGGAATAAAGGCATGAGCCTCTTTTTAAAGGGTGGAGAGGTCTATCATATACCTATTTCTGGTAAGGATGATGTCACGGATGTAACAGGTGCAGGCGATACTGTCTGTGCAGCTGTTGCACTTTCGCTTGCAAGTGGTGGAGATTTCTATACAGCATCGCTTATTGCAAACTATGCTGCTGGGGTAGTGGTTATGAAAAGGGGAACGGCAACGGTTACGGCGGAAGAGCTTAAGACAGTGATGAGTGTTAAGTGATAAGTGATGAAGGCAAAGCAATTAGCGTAGAGGATAGGCAAAGAGCTAAAAGCGAAAAGCAATAAGCTATGAGCAAAAGGCAGATTAAAGCGTTTTTAAGGCGGAAGGGTTTTTCTGAAGTAAGCATTGAAAAAGGATAATTTATATAAACGGAGTAGTATGGGAAAGATTATAAGCAGTCTCACTGAATTAAAAAACATTATCGAAGCTGAGAAGAAAAAGGGGAAGAGGATAGTTTTTGGAAATGGCTGTTTTGACCTTCTTCATGTGGGGCATACAAGGTATCTGAAGGGGGCAAAGGCACTCGGTGATATACTAATTTTGGCAATCAATGATGATGCATCAGTAACTGGACTCGGGAAGAGGAGAAAGGCCGTAACGCCAGCCGCAGAAAGGGCTGAGATTATATCCGCAATAGAATATGTGGATTATGTGATAATCTTCAGAGAGCCAACTGTGGAAAGACTCCTCCTGACATTAAAACCCGATATACATGCGAAGGGGACAGACTATACCGAAGATAATGTTCCCGAAAGAAATATAGTGATTTCTTATGGAGGGGAGGTTGCCATCGTTGGAGACCCGAAAGAACATTCAACGAGGGATATTATAAAAACTATAAAACAATTGGAGGACAAGTGAAACTACCTTTATCCATATACATGATAACCCTTAACAACAGCCCCACCATTGAAAGGGCATTGAAGAGTGTAACGGGCTGGGCCGATGAGGTAATTGTTGTTGATTCATACAGTACAGATGGTTCCCCGGAAATAATGCGGAGATATACCGAGAAGGTCTACCAGTATGAAACAGATAGCCAGAGGGATAAATACCAGTATGCACAGGGCTTATGTAAAAACCCATGGGTACTCTTTATTGATGCGGACGAGATCCTTACACCGGGGCTAAAAGAAGAGATAGAACATCTCCTTTCAGTGGAAACCCCCTACGATGCTTTTATTGTGAGCAGGAGAAACGTATATCTTGGAAGGGAAATAAGGTACGGCGGCTGGTATCCTGATGAAGAGATAAGGCTATATAAAAAGGAAAAAGGGAGATGGGAAGGGGGAATACATGCAAGGGTGTATGTTGAGGGCAAGGTGGGGAGGCTGAAAAACCATTACATGCATACCCCTTACATGGATATTGCTCATCAGATAAGGACAATTGACAGGTATTCCGAGGCTTTCGCAGGGGACCTTTACTCAACCCATCAGCATTTTCATCTTTTCAACATGCTCACAAGACCCATATACCGCTTTTTCAGGGATTATATTTTTAAAATGGGTTTCCTCGATGGTATACCGGGGTTTATCATCGTTGTATCTACAATGTTCTACGTTTTTATGAAACATGCAAAATTATGGGAGATGGAGAAAAGGAGTGGAAAAACAGTAAGGAGTAAGGAGTAAGCAGAAGCACCATATAAACTTTATAAATTTGAGAACCGGAGAGAAAATATGAAGGGGTTGGAATCATTCAAAGACAGAGAGGTGCTTGTTACCGGAGGACTTGGTTTTATAGGGAGCAATCTTTCTATAGAACTTGCAAGGCTCGGTGCCCGCGTCACAATAGTAGACAATATGCTGCCAAGACAGGGGGGTAACCCTTTCAACATAAGGGACATAGAGGATAAGGTAAGGGTAAATTTCTCTGATGTGAGAAATGAGCTATCGATGAACCACCTTGTAAAAGGAAAACACTATATCTTTCATCTGGCAGGCCAGGTAAACCATGTTGACAGCATGAGAAACCCTGTTCAGGACCTTGATATAAACTGTCGCGGCACACTCGTACTGCTTGAAGCATTGAGGCAGCATAACAGGTCTGCAAAGGTGATATTTGCAGGAACAAGGGGGGAATACGGATCAAGCGTGAAGCTCCCTGTCGATGAGGACCACCCCACAAACCCAAAGGGGATATATGCAGTTACAAACCTGACAGCAGAAAAGATGGTGCTTGTGTATGATGATATTTATGGAATAAAAGGTGTGTGCCTGAGGATAACGAATACCTATGGTCCACGGCATCAGATGGCGCACGATGAGTATGGTGTATTTAACTGGTTTATTAGAAAGGCGATAGACAATGAGAATATCCCTGTCTTTGGCTATGGACATATTCTTCGTGACTTTCTCTATGTTGATGACCTTGTTGGGTGTATGCTTTTGGCAGCATTGACTGACAGGGCTTATGGAAAGGTTTTTAATGTTGGCACAGGCGTGCCAGTAAGCTTCAACGAACTTGCAAAGAGGATTGTACAGGTAGCAGGTTCCGGCAGGGTAAAATTTACAGAGTTTACAAAGGAGAGGAAAGAGGTCGAGCCGGGCGATTACTATGCTGACATAACACGGATAAAGAAAACAGTAAATTGGGAGCCCGGAATATCGTTGGAGGAGGGTATAAAAAGAACAATAGATTATTACAGAAAGTATAAAAGGGAGTACTGGTAATGTTGGTAAGGATGTTTGACCTCGAAAGAGACCATCAGGAGATAAAGAGAGAACTTGTTAAGATTTTTAAGGATGTGTTGTCAAAGGGGGAGTATATCCTGGGGAAGGAGGTGAAGGCATTTGAGGAAGTCTTTGCTCAATACATTGGGGTCAAGCATGCGGTAGGGGTTGGAAATGGTACCGATGCCCTAAGGATTGGCGGTCTTGCCTGCGGGGTGAAGGCAGGGGATAGATTTGTGACAACGCCAAATACATATATAGCCTCAGCCATGGCGCTTTCCATACAGGGTTTGATACCAACATTTTGTGATATAGAAACAGAAACATACAATATGGACCCTGAGAGTCTTGAGTCCGTCCTGAGTAAGGGAAAGGGTATCAAGCTATGTATCCCTGTCCATCTTTACGGACATCCCTGCCGTATGGATGAAATCCTTGATATATGTAAACGATATAACGT